>JANPPH010000031.1:0-8246 GCA_031428395.1 Gammaproteobacteria bacterium | reverse complement strand
TCACCGTCAACAAAATACGAATTGTTTTCTGCATGGTTGAATACCTCGATTCACTCGGGTTTTATAACGGCACTTCCCTGCCCATGTTGAGGCCTTATGCGGATTGGTATTTTTTAATGAAAGAGTTGGAATAATGGAAGGGTGCTGCGTCACAGGTGGGCGCCAACGCGGTAAGTAGTACATTGTGCAAGTTGTTCAAGCGTCCGTGAAAAAAATGATCGACATTGGGCATGGAGACAAACCCAGGGCGCGGACTTAATGTTTTAGCCCAGGCAAATACGTCGTCGTGAGGGACAATCTCATCATGGGTGCCTTGAACAAGGAGCCACGGGCAAGTAGGAGTGGCGATAGCGTTGAAGTCAAAAAAATTTACGGGTGGGGCGACGGTGATGAGTTGTGCAGGATTGGTGAGGCTGGCTGTGCGTAATGCGATATAGGCGCCGAAAGAAAAGCCGGTTAGCCACAAGGGCGATTCAGGATAGTGGCGTTTTATCCAGGCGGCGACAGCGAGCGTGTCCTGGGTTTCGCCGTGGCCTTCGTCGTAGTCGCCTGTGCTTTGTCCTACGCCTCGAAAGTTAAACCGTACTGTGCCTATCCCCAGGCTATTTAGTGTACGCGCCATATAACATACGACTTTGTTATCCATTGTGCCCGCGTGCAACGGATGAGGATGGCAGACAACGGCTATAGCTTGAAGTGCAATGCCATTGTTGGGCATGGCAACGACGATTTCGAGTTTTCCGGCGGGGCCCACAATAGAGCCGGAGTGATTGCCGAATGGGGCAGATTTTTGATGTGCATAGTTTGGAATGGATGGCGACATGAGAGCACTCTTTCAATATAGTTATAGAGAGGTCGATCACAAAGGCGCGCAATGAGGGATAATAACAGAATTATTTGGTTTGTTGTGTTGGGGCTGTCGGACAACTTTACAGTTCTTGAAAAAAAGGACTCTAATATTTATAAAAACCATTTAAAAACAGAATCTTATATAATCGGCCTTGAACTTGCATAAGCCTATTTTCTAATAACAAAATTTAGGTTTTTTTATGTCATTTGATTTCAAGGAATGGATGGATCTGGCCCGCAACAATCCTGTGGAATTTGATCGAAAACGCGTTGAGGCAATTGAAGATCTTATTGCGCAGGCGCCCCAAGAGACCCAGCAGAAGTTGCGTTGTTTGCAATGGCGTATTGACATGGAGCGCCGCCGTTGTGGAAACACCATGGCAGCTTGCACGCGTGTCTACAGCATGATGTGGAACAGTGTATACAACGAAGGGGGCTTATTGGAGAAAGTGAATCTCTTGTTGAAAGTCCGCAATAACGAAGCCGCGACCTCTACGCCGCCGAAATCCGCAAAGATTATTGCGTTTCGTTCTTAGCCGACGCACTCCGCTCGTTAGCAAGGCGTGCTGTAATGGTAAAAGGGCGAGTGGACAGTTCCCCATGGCGCCCTTTTAGTTAAGAAAGAAAAAAGCCTGGGTTCGTTTTTTTCAGTTTTCGCAAATTAGCGACAAAACCTACAGATAAATCAGAATTATCCTACAGAAAATTCTAAAGCCACCCCTTATACTCGGTACTGTTTCGGCACTTGCCGAAGGGGAAGGTGGCGCGGGTTATAGCCCTTTTTTGCTGGTCTGTGGGACTTAAGCAAGGCTAGTGACGATGGCAGCAAGGACAGCGCATATTGATAATTGTGGAGCTATCCGCGGCCAGCTAGAAGGGCGTCAGGCTCTATAGCTCAATAAACGTTGCCTTCCCCTTATATTTATCTAGTACCGCTTTTGCACTATTCAAGTGTCGTCTACGTCTGCCCCAATCACGATTTAACCCAGATTTTCCATTAGCACTCTACTGCGGCCGCACAATGCACTGAATCTGCGCGAGAAATGAAGAAAACCAGTCTGTCACCGTAGAGTGACTACGCCTCCGACTATTTTTCGTCTTTTCTCGCCCCTCTTCAGCACCTTGCGCGCCCTCGCTACGAGGCTAATGGAAAATCTGGGTTTAATTCCGCCGTCGTTTGTCGCTTATCTTATTTAACTACTCGCTTTCATGGCTCGTCGTCGCTATTTCGCGACAACCTTATCGCAATAGTAAAGAAGCCTTGCTGACAATCTGACAATGTCTTTAAGCAATCTGGACAATGTAAATATTTTTGATTTTTGGTGGGTTTCTGCCCATTCCCTTGTTGAATAAAAAATGCAAATAAAACAACGCGCTACAAAAATTACGAGGGTTTGGTTGCATGATGGCATCCATTTTGCTCCTGAGTTAAGTGTGCTCAAACGCAAACCCCACGGAACAACCAAACATTTAGGAGATGCAACGATGGAAACCTTAGAAAACATTGGATTATCAGAACGTATTGTAAGATTTACCGCAGGTTTAGCCTTGGTGTTAGGATCTCTTCAATTTGATGTCGATCCCATGTGGTTAGTCAGTGCGCAACTGGCGGCCGCATACGCTTGTATAAGTGCAATGACGGGCTATGATTTGGTGAAGGGAGTCGTGCATAACTATAGGCAGAGCGAAAAGCCCAGCCATAGACCGTATGCACCGCGTATGAGCTAAACGCAACGTTAGAGGTTTTGGTGCAAGCAAGGAGTGGCAACCGAAATGTTGCCTACTCCTTTTTCATTTTAAGGGTTAAACCCAGATTTCCCATTAGGCTCGTCGCGAGGGTGCGCAAGGTGCCGAAGAGGGGCGAGAAAAGAAGAAAAACAGTTGGAGGCGTAGTCACTCTACGGCGACAGACTGTTTTTCTTCTTTTCTCGCGCAGATTCAGTGCGTTGTACGGCCGCAGTAGAGTGCTGATGGAAAATCTGGGTTAAACTCAATCTGCTTTTTTCTCAGTCGGATGAAGCTCCCGCGTCGTAATAGGGTTAAATACCACACCACCTTCTGGCAAGCCGTCATCGACATGAAACACGGTTCCTGTATTATTTCATAGGCTTTATTCAACGGGATTTTATTGCTAAACCTCGCGTGGCACACTCCGTGCAAGGATGAGCGAGGGACGTAGGGAGGCAGATAGGAATGAACATTGCGGTCAATCATGAGAGTCTGAAGAACGTCGGCGATGCCGGAAGTGAATTGCTGCTGGAAGCGGCAGGCTTGATTAGTACACATTCCGACCCAAGCGTGCTTATTGTTGAGATGCTTAGACTATTGTCGGAGCGCATGGATCTGCATTTGGGTCGAGTCATTTTGCCGGATCTGCTTACGCAGCAGCTGCACGTTAAGTACGCATACGGTTTAACGCCGGCGCAAAAATCGCGCGGCATTTATGCTCAAGGCGAAGGTGTGACGGGGCGAGTGATGGCAACGGGCCGCATCGCTATAGTGAAAGATCCCGCGGCTGAACAAGATTTCCTGGCGCGCATTATTCATCATTCGGATATTCGTCAACAAGGTCGATCTTATATTGCTGTGCCTGTTATTTATGATAAAGCACCCATAGGCGTGCTGGCCGTTCATGGTAGGCCGCATCATGGTGCAACGAGTGCCGAGCTAAATGTGTTGCTGATTATGGCGGCCATGATTGGCCAGATTTTGTACATCAGCAGTTTATTGGACGAACGCATTGCGCGCTTGGGCAATCATCACCAAGCGTTGGATTTGAGCGAGGTCAATAATTCGCTATACGGCATCATTGGTGAAAGCACTGCGTTGCGCACCGCTGTGATGAAGGCGCAATTGGTGTCGAACACCGATGCTACGGTGATGTTGATGGGCGAGTCGGGCACGGGTAAAGAGAAATTTGCCCACATGATTCATCAATCCAGCCAACGCGCAACCGGCCCATTTGTGTGCATCAACTGTGCGGCGATTCCGGCGCAACTGCTTGAGTCAGAATTGTTCGGACATGAAAAAGGCAGCTTTACAGGTGCGATCGCCGCAAAGAAGGGCAAGTTTGAATTAGCAAATGACGGCACGTTGTTTCTAGATGAAATTGGCGACATGAGTCTTGATCTACAGGCGAAATTGTTGCGCGTGCTCCAGGAGCCGGTAGTGCAGCGAGTTGGCGGTATGACGGATATTCCGGTCGACGTGAGAATTATCGCCGCCACCCATCAAAATTTGCAGCAGTCGGTCAATGATGGCAAGTTTCGCTTAGACTTGTTTTACCGCCTAAATGTGATGCCCATTCAGCTGCCTCCTCTACGTGAACGCGGCAGCGATATTGTTGACTTAGCCTGTTATTTTTTAGGTCGCGCCAATGAGCGTTATAAACGTAACGCCGTATTTGGGGTAGGTGTCGCAGAGCGTTTGTCGGTATTTCCTTGGCCAGGTAACATTCGGCAATTGGAGAACGTGATTGAACGCGCAGTAGTGTTGAGCGCACAAGACATTATCTCGGTCGCAGAGATAGACGCGATTTTGCACTACGAAGCCGCGATTACTATGCAGTCGGAGACGCCGCCGCATAATCCGAACAATAAAGACTGGAGCCTCGCTAAACTGCGGCCGTATGTGCGTGTTTCGCACCACGACAGCGAGTCCATTATCAATGCGCTACGTGAGGCCAAGGGCAACAAAACGCGGGCCGCGGGTATACTCGGGCTGACGCCAAGGCAGTTGCGTTATCGGGTAAGCAAACTCGCTATTACGGATCTAAATCCGCGATAACGTTATACATCCCATCAGCTGCATTTCGAGTCGCCACAATTCAAGCACGTCAGGCAACCATCCATTTGAATTAAGGCTTTGGTTTGGCACTTTATGCATAAGCTTGCCGTGGCGGGAAAATCCGTCGAGTTGGTTTCTGCTGCCGTCTTAGCGACCTTGTTGTATTGAGCGCGTTTTTCTGCAATCAACCCGCGTTGGTGTTCATCCAGCGGCAGGTCTTTGAGCAGGCCGATCATGCGCAAATGCGACTCGATGGCATCGCCGATTTCAGCGACGAGTGAAGGCATAAACTTTCCGCCTTTTTTGAAATAACCGCCGCGCGGGTCGAATACCGAACGCAATTCCTCCACTAAAAATGTGACGTCGCCGCCTTTGCGGAATACCGCTGAGATAATTCGCGTTAGGGCCACAATCCACTGGAAGTGATCCATATTTTTGGAGTTGATGAAAATCTCAAACGGGCGTCTCAGTTCGTGTTGCGTGCCTGGATTTAATATCACATCGTTTATAGTCACGTATAAGGAATGCTCCGACAGTGGCGTTTTCACCTTGTAGGTGGAACCGATCAGCATTTCCGGCCGCTCGATCTTTTCGTGCATGTGAATGACTTTCGACGCCTCTTCTTTGAGCAACGTTTGCGCAGTCGAGGTGGCCGTCTCGTCTTCTTTTACAACGGCAAATTTTGCAATTTTTTTATCTATTTTTACGGACATGGTAGTGCACCTTTAGCTAAAACTTACCGTAGTAACCTTCTTTGAGCGCATCGTAAAGATTCGCTGCAGAATGTATTTCGCCATCGTATTCAATTTCTTCATTGCCTTTCACTTCGATGACGGAACCATCTTCCAAGGTGAAGCGGTATTTGGTGTTGGCGAGATCTTGTTCTTTCACCAATACGCCTTGGAAGGCTTCCGGATTGAAGCGGAATGTCGTGCAGCCTTTTAGGCCGCTCTCATAGGCGTAGAGATAGATGTCTTTGAAATCTTCATACGGATAAACGGTGGGCACATTGGCTGTTTTGGAAATTGACGAGTCAATCCACTTTTGTGCCGCTGCTTGCACGTCCACGTGTTCTTTGGGGTGGATGTCATCGGCGCTGATAAAATAGTCGGGTAATTTCTCGTCGTCTTTGTCCGACAAGGGTATGGCCTTGGCATTGATTAGTTCGCGGTAGGCGAGCAGTTCTAGCGAGTAGACGTCGACCTTTTCCTTGGATTTTTTACCTTCGCGAATGACGTTGCGGGAGTAATGGTGCGCGAAACTCGGCTCGATACCGTTGCTGGCGTTATTGGCTAATGACAGTGAAATCGTGCCTGTGGGTGCGATAGAGCTATGATGGGTAAAGCGCGCACCGACTTGGGCAAGTTCATCGACAAGCGTGGGATCTAGCTCGGCGATTTGTTGCATATAGCGACTATATTTTGCATGCAATAATTTACCTGGGACACAATCGCCTGTTTTCCAGCCATCGCGCACCATTTCTGGCCGTTTGCGCAACATTTCGTCGGTGACCGTGAATTCTTCTTCCATGATTGGCGCGGGGCCTTTTTCCTTGGCCAATTCCAAGGCGCTGCGCCAGCCTATCAAGGCTAATTCGCGCGTTACGCGCTCGGTAAATTCCAAGGAGTCCGGCGCGCCGTATTTCATGCGTAGCATAGTGACGGTTGAGCCAAGCCCTAGATAACCCATGCCATGACGACGTTTACGCGTGATTTCGTTACGCTGCTCAGGTAGAGGTAAGCCATTAACTTCGACGACGTTATCTAACATGCGCGTGAAGATGGCGACGACATTGCGGAACTCGTCCCAATCAAAGCTTGCCTTCTCGGTGAAGGCGTTGCGGACAAATTTGCTTAAGTTGATTGAGCCTAACAAGCAGGAGCCATACGGGGGTAAAGGCTGTTCGCCACAAGGGTTGGTGGCGCGGACGTTTTCACAAAACCAGTTGTTGTTCATTTCGTTGACTTTGTCGATCAAAATGAAGCCTGGTTCGGCGAAGTCATAAGTGGATGACATAATCGCGTCCCACAAGCGTCTGGCGCGTAGCGTTTTATAAATTTTGCACGCGACAAGGCCCGCAGTATTGCTGATATAACCCTCGCTGATAGGCCATTCGCGCCACACTACTTGATCGGGATCGTTAACATCTAGTTGCTCTACTTCTTTGGTCGTTATAGGGAAGGCAAGTTTCCACATGCCATCTTGTTTTACGGCCTCCATAAATTCTTTGCTGACCAGCAGCGATAAGTTGAATTGGCGCAAGCGACCGTTTTCACGTTTGGCCTTAATAAAATCCAATGCATCTGGGTGGCCAATGTCAAAGGTTGCCATTTGCGCGCCACGACGGCCGCCAGCGGACGACACGGTAAAGCACATCTTGTCGTAGATATCCATGAAGGATAGGGGGCCGGAGGTGTAAGCGCCTGCGCCGGAAACGTATGCACCTCTAGGGCGCAAGGTGGAAAATTCGTAACCGATACCGCAGCCCGCTTTGAGCGTTAAACCCGCTTCATGGACTTTGCGCAAAATATCGTCCATGGAGTCGCGAATGATGCCGGAAACTGTGCAATTGATGGTCGAGGTGGCAGGTTTGTACGCTAGGGCGCCCGCGTTTGAAGTAATGCGGCCAGCGGGGATGGCGCCGCGACGCAACGCCCAGAGGAATTTTTCGTACCATTCATCTTGCTTGGCTTTGCCTGTTTCTGCGTCTGCTAAGGCGCGCGCCACGCGTTTGTAGGTGTCATCAATGGTGTGGTCTATAACGCCGCCTTCCTTGTTTTTAAGACGGTATTTTTTATCCCAAATATCCAGCGATGCGGCTTGCAATGGGATATCAGCGGCAGCGGTGGCAACGGCCTTCAAATGTACATTTTTCATGAATGGCGGCTCCCCGTCGAAAATTCGACATGGCTTAAGAATTAGGGGGTGAAACGTTAGGCAGCCACTATATATTGTGGTGCGGACAGAAGATAGGTCAATAACTGGTAGTTGTCAAATATTTTTACAGCACAAAAAGTATGCAAATTTAAGCCCACAATGCTCTTGAAAAGGCGACAGCAAGCTACCATAAACTAAGTGGCCAGTTGTTAAACAGAGGAGAATTTCAATGGCACTTACACGTTATGAACCTTGGACGGTTGTCAATCAATTGCAAAGAGAGATGAATCGTTTGTTCGAAGGCCGCGAAGGCCAGGTTGAAGATGGGAATGTCGCGACCAGCGATTGGATTCCAGCGGTGGATATTCGCGATGAACCCAATCGCTTCGTTATTTTGGCCGACGTTCCAGGGGTTGATGTTAAAGATATTGAAGTCCAAATGGAAAATGGGATGTTGTCCATTAGGGGTGAGCGTAAGCACGAGGTCAAGGAAGATCAAGAAGGCTATAAGCGTGTCGAGCGTACTCGCGGGACTTTCTATCGGCGATTTACCCTGCCCGATACCGCAGATGCCGATAAAGTTGCTGCAACCTGCAAGAATGGGGTCTTGGAAGTCGTGATACCTAAGCAAGAAAAGGTGAAGCCGCGGCGCATTTCAATTGAAGGCTAAGGACGAAGCAATAGGGCGAAGCGGGGATTGTTCTGATCCCCGCTTTCCCTCTCTTGGCTATTTC
>JANPPH010000030.1:0-15942 GCA_031428395.1 Gammaproteobacteria bacterium | reverse complement strand
GAATTCAACCAGGCTTCCAGATCTGCCGCGCTTGGAGGCAAAGCCACTACCAGTTCGCGCAAGCGATGACGCTTTGGTCGTCATTGGATCCTCGTCAGGTGGGCCTCAAGCATTGGCAAAGATCCTGTCAGAGCTACCCGCCGATTTCCCCGCAGCTATTGTTATCGCGCAGCATATTGATGCGCAATTTGTTGGGGAATTGAGCAGGTGGTTGAGCAGCCAAACCTTGCTCAACGTCCGCCTCGCGCGACACGACGATGGGTTGGCAGAGGGGGAAGTATTATTGGCAGACGCAAACAACCATCTAGTATTGACTAATCGCGGTACACTTAGTTACACCAGCGCTCCAGAGAGCGTGTATCGCCCTTCCGTGGATGTTTTGTTCGACAGTGTTGCCGAGCACTGGCAGGGGCGAGTCGTCGCACTCCTATTGACCGGCATGGGTCGCGATGGCGCGCGAGGGTTGTTGCGCTTACGCGAAGGTGGAGCCTGTACGATCAGCCAAGACCGTGCAAGCTGCGCTGTCTATGGTATGCCGAAGGCCGCCAGCGAAATGAACGCAGCCAGCGAAATATTACCGCTTGATAAAATTGCGAACGCATTAATTAGTAAGGTGATGAAAAATCGATTTCGGCCGAGCTTGGGAGGTGTCGCATGACGGAGTTAGTTGTCGACAATAAATTTCTCAAAGAGCACCAAGCGCGGGTGTTTTTGGTAGATGATCAGCTTATCGTTGCTGAAGCTCTGCGCCGCATGTTAGAGGGCATTGATGATATTGAGTACGCCTATTGCCTCAATCCTGTCGTTGCCGTCATGGAAGCAGCGCAGTTTAGGCCGACGGTTATTTTACAAGACCTGGTAATGCCAAGCATGAACGGTCTGATGCTTTTAAGCGCGCTACGCTCAACGCCAAGCACCAGTGATATCCCGGTGGTGGTGCTATCCAGTAAAGAAGACCCCAAGATCAAAAGCGAGGCATTCGCCTTAGGCGCAGCCGATTATTTGGTTAAGTTCCCCGATCGTATAGAAATGCTCGCACGCATTCGTGCCCACACCCGGAGTTATCTTGCACAGCGACAGCGTGACGAAGCCTATCGCCAATTGCGTGAATTGCAGGCGGAGCTCGAACAAAAAAATGTCGAGCTGGAACGCTTGTCATGCAGTGATGGATTGACTGGCATTTTAAACCGCCGAAGTTTCGATAATTATTTGCACAAAGAATGGTTACGCGCTAGCCGTGAGAAAAAGGAAATTGCGTTACTAATGATGGATATTGACTACTTTAAGGCCTTTAATGATCATTACGGTCATCAAGGTGGTGATACTTGTCTTTGTAAAGTTGCGCGTGAATTAAGTGAGAATGTGCGACGCCCCAGCGATATTGTGGCGCGCTATGGCGGCGAAGAGTTTGTCGTGGTCCTGCCCGACTCCACCTTGGAAGGTGCCGCAATCATTGCAGAAGTATTGCGTGAAAAGATACAAGCGCTGAATATTGAACATGATTTTTCCCCCGTAGCCCGCTGCGTGACCATCAGTTTGGGAGTAGCCAGCATCGTTCCCAGCAACGAGACTACCGCCGAGATGCTGATAAAATTTGCCGACGAAGCCTTGTATCATGCCAAAGCCGCGGGTCGTAATCGGCATAGCGTTTATTTGCCTAGCTCGGGCGCTACCTAAGGAGAGATGGCAAGACTCTGTGCAAAAAGCTACCGCATTAAAATGAGTTCAAATACCAATTTGCTGCCGAAATACGCCAGCATTAACGTTATGAAGCCGCTTAAGGTCCACATAATTGCGGTTCGCCCCCGCCAGCCAAAACGCCACCGTCCCCAAAGCAGCACAGCAAACACCAACCACGCGGCCAGTGACAAAATAGTTTTGTGTACCAAGTGCTGCGCAAATATATTTTCTAAATATATTGCACCGCTGGCTAACGAAAGGGTTTGTAAAATAAATCCCATGCCGATAATCTGAAACAACAATGTTTCCATGGTTTCTAAGGCGGGCAGGGCGCGGATAAATCCGCCGGGATGACGGTTATGCAACTGCTTGTCTTGGATGGCAAGCAACAACGCTTGGATGGCGGCAATATTCAAAAAGCTAAAGGCTAATATCGAAATGAGAATGTGGACTTCAAGCCCCGGATTCGGATTGTCCAATAAACGGCTTTCGGTGGGAAAAAATAAATTTAAGACAATAGCGACCGCGGCCAAGGGAAAAATCGCGATGCCCAAAGTTTCTACTGGTTTCGTCGTCGCTGCCAATAACAATAGGGACCCAATAAGCCAGGTCAGGAGCGACATGGCATTGAAAAATCCCAAATTCAGCCCTGCAGGAGTAATCAAGCCTTTGTATACCAAAATCCCATGGAGCGTGCATGCCACAAAGCCCATTCCAAGCAATTTAGCTTTGGTGAATGTTGCTACCGTTGGGCGGGTTAAACGCCTAAATAGGCCAACCGCAACAAAAAAGTACAGGATAATGGCAACAATACCGATAATGAGAAAGTCCATGCATTTCCTAGGGAGTTGTGACCCGTGAATAATCGCATATATAGCATCGCCATTGTAGGGGGACTCGTGATTATTCGTCTTTGACGAAAGCACGGTTTTAGCGCATGAATATGTTAACTATCGGTAATTAAAGAATATTTTATGAAGCTGCGGGTTCTAGGATGTAGCGGGGGAGTAGGAGCAGGGCTCAGGACCACCTCGTTTTTGGTCGATGATGACATATTAATTGACGCAGGCAGCGGTGTAGGTGAGCTGACGCTTGACGAAATGAGTAAGCTCCGGCACCTGTTCATCACCCATTCCCACCTAGATCATATTTGCTTATTGCCGTTATTGGTGGACAGCATTTTCGATCGGCTAAAGGAACCACTGCTTGTTCACGCCCAGCCCGCAACGCTCAAAGCCCTGCAAGATCACATTTTTAACTGGGCAATTTGGCCTGATTTCGCTAAATTACCCACGCCAGACAAACCCGTAATGCGTTATGTGCCGATGGTTCCGGGTGAAATCACGTGCCTTGAAGGGCGTACTTTTGAAATGATCCCCGTCAATCATATTGTGCCCGCCGTAGGCTATCGCGTGGAGAGTCAAGACGGCCCGGCGTTCGCCTTTAGTGGTGACACCACTACCAACGATTCTTTCTGGGCGCGCGTTAACGCCTTTGCCCGGCTGGACTTATTGATCGTCGAGACGGCCTTCAGTAATGCCGATGAAGAACTAAGCCGCCTCGCACGTCACTACTGCCCCAATACCCTGGCTGCAGATATCGTGAAACTGCGCCATCGCCCTCCTATCTATCTTACCCACAACAAACCCGGCGAAGAACAAACCATCTTTAACGAATGCACTGCCTTATTGCCGAGTTGGAATCTGAAGCAATTGCGCGGCAACGAAATTTTTCAGCTATAATTTTCTGCTCGGCATTCACGTCTGCCCCTGACGAGCACATAATTTCTCGCTATGTTTGAAAATCTCACTGACCGGCTTAGCAAAGCCCTAAAGCAAATTCGTGGCCAAGCGCGCCTGACGGATGACAACATTAAAGACGCGTTACGCGAAGTGCGTATGGCTTTACTCGAGGCTGACGTCGCCTTGCCTGTTGTGCGCGAATTTATTGAGCGTGTTCGCCAACGCGCCGTAGGCCAAGACGTGTTGCAAAGCCTCACCCCAGGCCAGGCGCTGGTAAAAGTCGTGCGCGATGAATTGACCGCGCTCATGGGTGATGCCAATGAAGAATTAAACCTATCCACCACGCCGCCCGCCGTCATCCTCATGGCCGGCTTACAAGGTTCGGGTAAAACCACTACAGCGGGCAAACTCGCACGTTTTCTTATCGAACGCCGCAAAAAAACCGTGTTAGTCGCAAGTTGCGATATCTATCGCCCTGCGGCCATAGAGCAACTGCAAAAGCTTGCCCAAGAAGTGGGGGCAAGTTTTTATCCTAGCCAAACCGATCAAGATCCTGTCGCCATTGCGCTCGCTGCGGTCGATGCGGCGCGTAAGCAATTCCGTGACGTAGTCATCATCGATACGGCCGGTCGTCTGCATATCGATAGCGCCATGATGGATGAAATTAAACGCATTCACGCGGCCCTAAACCCAATCGAAACCCTCTTTGTCGTTGACAGCATGACCGGCCAAGATGCGGCCAATACTGCCAAGGCGTTTAACGACGTATTGCCTTTAACCGGAGTGGTGCTTACCAAAGCTGATGGCGATGCCCGGGGTGGCGCGGCCTTGTCGATTCGGTCTATAACGCAAACGCCCATCAAGTTTTTGGGTATGGGCGAAAAATCCAACGCCCTGGAACCTTTTTATCCCGATCGGATGGCCTCGCGTATTCTCGGTATGGGCGACGTATTAAGCCTTGTCGAGGAAGCAGAGCGGCATATCGACCGCAAGGAAGCGGAGAAACTTGCTGAGAAAGTAAAGAAGGGCAAAGGGTTTGATTTGGAGGACTTCCGCAACCAAATCTTGCAGATGAAAAAAATGGGCGGTCTGACGGGGTTGCTCGATAAGCTACCCGGCGTGTCGAATCTGCCTGCCGCGGTTAAAGGTCAGGTAAATGACAAGGAACTCGTGAAAATGGAAGCTATGATCAACTCAATGACACTGCGCGAGCGTCATTTTCCCGATATTATTAAGGGTTCGCACAAGCGCCGCATTGCCGCCGGTTCCGGTATGCAAGTACAAGATGTGAACAAATTGCTTAAACAGTTTGATCAGATGCAGAAAATGATGAAAAAAATGTCCCACGGCGGCTTGGGGAAGATGATGCGCGGCTTGAAGGGTAAGTTACCGCCAGGCATGCAATTCTAGCAGCGAGATAGGCTTTGTTGTGTTATTTGCCTAATGGACTTCCATTTTGGTGTATTTCCCGTACAATGTGGCGATTTATCTGCCCGTTTTTTGTTGCTAATAGCAAGTAATTAGAAGGTGTGACAATGGTAACAGTACGTTTAGCCCGTGGCGGCGCGAAAAAGCGACCCTTCTATCACATTGTGGTCACTGACAGCCGCAATAGCCGAGATGGGCGCCACATTGAGCGCGTAGGCTTTTTCAATCCTATTGCCAGTGGCAAAGAGGAAGCGTTGAGAATCAATCGCGAAAGACTGAATTATTGGCTGTCACAAGGCGCACAGCCTAGCGACCGCGTAGCCCAACTCATTAAACAGGTAGTCGCCTAAGCACGCTTCGCAGATTGCTAAGATGGACGCCGCGTCTTCTAAACGCATCACGATGGGGCGTATTTGCGGAGTGGTTGGACTCAGCGGTTGGGTGAAGGTGGTGTCATACACCGAGCCCAAAGAGAATATTTTGCGCTATTCGCCGTGGTTGCTGTGTCTTGATGGCATATGGCAACCGATTCGCTTGCTTGGCGGGCGTCTTCAAGGCAAAGGCTTGGTTGCGCAGCTGGAAAATTATGTTGATCGCGATGCGGCACATAAATTGATCGGCGCAGAGGTGGCAGTATATCGGACTCAATTACCACCGGTACAAGCAGGGTCCTATTATTGGACAGACCTGATTGGCTTGGAGGTGTTAAATCTCCAAGGCGAGCGCTTAGGTGCTATTGAGAGCTTATTTGAGACCGGCGCCAACGACGTCTTGGTGATCAAAGGAGCGCGAGAATACCTGGTGCCCTATATTAAAGATCAGGTCATCAAGGAAATCGATTTACACTCCGGCGTCATGCGCATTGATTGGGACTCGGAGTTCTAAGCGTGCGCATAGATGTGATTACTCTGTTCCCGCATATGTTTGCGGGTTTGACTGAGTATGGAGTGACAGGACGTGCCTTGGGGCGCGGCTTAATTCATCTGGGGTTGTGGAATCCGCGCGATTACGCGCTGAACAAACACCGCTCCGTTGATGACCGGCCCTACGGTGGTGGGCCAGGCATGGTGATGCAAACGCAGCCCCTAAGCGATGCGCTCAAGGCTGCCCAGGCAGCCACGACACAGCATAGGCCGGTGATCTACTTATCGCCGCAAGGCAGGCGTTTAGATCAGCAGGGTGTGCAGGAATTGACTCAAGGCCAGGGTCTCGTGCTGATAGCCGGTCGCTATGAAGGCATTGACCAACGCTTTATCGATGCTTACGTCGATGAAGAATGGTCTATCGGTGATTACGTGCTCAGTGGCGGTGAACTTGCGGCGATGGTCTTGATCGACGCCATGGCAAGGCTAATGCCGGGTGCGTTGGGGCATGAAGAATCGGCAAAATGCGATTCCTTCTCGGCGGGTTTACTCGACTGCCCACATTTTACGCGACCGGAAGAAGAAAACGGTGTGCGGGTGCCGGAAGTGTTATTGAGCGGTGACCATCGAGCGATAGAGCGCTGGCGGCGCAAAGAGGCGTTAGGCCATACGTGGCTTAAACGCCCTGATTTATTGGCAAAGCTTGTGCTAGATGAAGAGCAAAAGCAGTTATTGGCGGAATTTGTAAACGAGCGGCAGGGCTAAGCCTAGCCTCGCAGCACAATCATAGTTTGGTTAGTGTATTTTTGGTCAATGAAGTGAGTGGGGAATTTCTGATGAGCAACATTATTCAGCAGCTCGAAGCCGAGCAGTTAAAAAAAGACATTCCGGCATTTAGCCCGGGTGATACCGTGGTTATTCAGGTCAAAGTGAAGGAAGGAACCCGCGAACGCTTGCAAGCTTTTGAAGGCGTTGTCATTGCTAAAAGCAATCGCGGCTTAAGTTCCTCAGTGACTGTACGCAAAATATCGCATGGCGAAGGCGTGGAACGTGTATTCCCGATCCATAGCCCGGGCATACAAAGCATCTCCGTGAAGCGCCGGGGTGATGTATCGCGCGCCAAGCTGTATTACCTGCGTGATCTGCAAGGTCGAGCCGCTCGTATTAAGGAAAAATTGTAGGTCTTATGGTGGGGGCAACGCACGCACAGCGGGCCTCTAAAAAACGCTTCGAGTAGGCTCCGTGGCCAAGCTCGGTTGAGCGAATTTTTAGAGATGCCTGAATGCTATGCGTTACCCTCACCACCTAAGCCCTTGCGTTTGTGTAACGTAAATCTCATCTTGTACCTACGCTACAACGTGCGTGTGAAGCAACTCCTGCTATTGATAGGTTTTTTCTCGCTTACTGCCCCCGTTCTCGGGCAATCTCAAATTATTTCCACGCCTCTATCTGTCTCTGATAGCGTTGTCGCTGAAAGCAACGCAGATCCCGCCATGCTCACTAAGCCCGCAATTGACTATTATCAAGGCAAAGAGGTGGAAGCGAGTTCTGAATGGTTCGAACTCGAGACGCTACGCATACGGTATTACGCGCGTCAAGGGCAATGGGCGGACATTATTCGGCGCAGCGAGCGTTGGGCAATGCCCCAGCCGCTAGCCTTAGAACAAGATTTATTGTCTACACTTGTTGCGGCCTATTTGCAGGTGAAAGAACCGGCTAAGGCGCGTGAATGGTTGGTGCACTTGCTTTGGACTCAGGTCAAAGCGGATGTGTCGGCAGTGATGGCCTGGCGCCGGGAAGTGATACGGTCCTATGTTATGGAAGGGCGCAATGAGGATGCGCAGACTGCAATGCTACGTTATCGGCAAGATTACAACGACGAAACGCCTGCGTGGCAGATGTTGCAGGCCGAAGTGTTGTGGGCGCTAGCGGAATATTCCGAGATCCCTCCAATTTTGGCTTCTGCCAGCGATCCGCAAGCGCAATTGTTACTCTTAATGGCTAGAGGCGTTGCCTACACCACTGATCCTTCTGTTTTGCCCGCAGAACCCGCCCTGGCGCTGCAAAAAGAAGCGATGCAGCTCGCAGATCAGTATCGTGATAGCAACCCACTGGCGGCCTTTCAGTTCGACGTCATGGCAGCGAATATCGCAAGGGTGCGTAAGGTTTATCCTGATGAAGTGGCCAATTTAGAATTGGCCTTCGCAGTTAAGGAGAAAGCCATTGGGCGGTTGTGGGTGGATGTTGAGGGCGATCGGCTTTGGTCTGCGTATGCCAATTATGCATGGGAGTTGGGCAATCAAGCGCAACTTATCCTAGGCGATTTTGATCCTTGGCTGGCCTTGGCGCGCGAATGGCTGGATAACGCACCGATGCAAGCACGTGCGATGTTGGCGTTAGTGATAACCAAAGCCGAAACGCCGCAAATGCGTGCTGCAGCGCATCAAGCGTTGGTCGCAGCGCTTGCGCAAGTTAAGGATGGTGACGCAGTCTTTGCGCAGTTATATGGCCTTCAAACTCCGCCCGGTCAGGTTAATAAGATAATGAGGGTTGTTCAATGAATGCGCGCCTAAACACTTGTGCTGCGATAGTTGCGTCTCCCTGGCAAGGAATCGCTGTAGCAGTTCACCTGCGTGAGCAAGCCTTGGTCAATATCGATTTCGTTGCTGAAGCCTTTGCGCCGGAGCCGCAAATAGATTTGGCTGTCGAAGTAGTAAGACAGCTCCACTGCTATTTTAATCAGGCCAATTTTCACTTTTCGCTACCAATAGCGCCGTCAGGCACTGATTTTCAGCAACGAGTGTGGGCAGCAATGCTAGCCATTGCGCCGGGTCAAACTGCTAGTTACGCGGATCTTGCGCGAGACCTTAACACTAGCCCCCGCGCAATCGGCGGTGCCTGCCGTGCTAATCCCATTCCCATTGTCATACCCTGTCATCGCGTAGTGTCCAAAACCGGTCTGGGTGGTTTTATGGGCGAGGTGAGTGGCGATGCGTTACGCTTAAAAAAGTTGTTGCTTGACCATGAGGCCAATTAAGCGCGTATCCGGTATATCCATAAACGCTACCCAGGATGTCGCAGGTGAAGATCAGCAATGGATAGCACGATTTGTCGATATGCTGTGGGTGGAACAGGGACTAGCCGACAACACCCTGTCGGCCTACTGCGCTGACTTGACGCAGCTAGCCCAGTGGCTGAGCGGACGGGAGAAAACATTTATTCGCTGCGGTCGTGATGATCTGCTAAATTATTTGGCCGTGCGTGTGCAGGCCGGTGCACGGCCGAGTACCACAGCGCGTCTGCTTTCAACGCTACGTCGCTTCTATCAATTCTTATTGCGCGATGGCCATGTCACAGTGGATCCCACGGCTCAGATTGATGCGCCGAAACTTGGACGTACGTTGCCAGCGTCACTCACCGAAGCCGAGGTGGAGTCATTACTGCTGGCGCCGCGAACGGAAGACACTCTCGGTTTGCGCGACCGCGCGATGCTGGAATTGTTGTATGCCTGTGGTTTGCGGGTAACGGAACTTATCAGCTTGCAGGTGCATCAAATTAATTTGCGCCAAGGTGCGGTACGTCTAACAGGGAAGGGCAATAAAGAGCGGCTCGTGCCTTTAGGTGAGGAATGCTCCATTTGGTTGGATAAATACATCGACTTTGGACGGGGTGCCTTGTTAAAAAAGACTAACTCAGCCGCTTTGTTTGTTACTCAACGCGGCGAGTCGATGACACGTCAGGCTTTTTGGTATCTCATTAAGCGCTATGCGCGGGTAGCTAATATAAACAAGCCGTTATCGCCGCATACACTGCGCCACGCGTTCGCTACGCATCTACTCAATCACGGTGCCGATTTGCGGGTGTTGCAAATGTTGCTTGGCCATAGCGATATTTCGACGACGCAGATTTATACCCATGTTGCCCGTGAACGGTTGAAAAGTCTGCATGAGAAACATCATCCGCGCGGTTAAACGATTTAACTATTAGAGAGAGCTAGTTATGAAGAAAAGTGGGATTTTGTTTTTGGCCTTGGCGACGTTAGTCAGTATTTTTAGCGCTCAAATCGTTTCGGCAGCCGATATGGCAACGACACCCGCAGATGAGCTTGCGGCGGTTAAAGCGGCAATTGAAAAAATGGCACCTGGCAATAAGATCGATCGCATTCAAGCTACATCGATCCCATCAATCTACGAAGTGATGATGGGGGCCGAAGTTGTCTATATCTCCAAAGATGGTCGCTATATGCTTCAAGGGGATTTGATCGACATTAATGCTAAAAAAAATCTTACTGAAGATCAACGCGCTAAAGGCCGCATCAAACTCCTTAGCGCAGTGAAGCCAAGCGACATGATTATTTTTTCGCCCAAGACGCCTAAACACGTTGTCGCTGTGTTCACTGATATTGACTGCCCCTATTGCCGAAAAATGCATGACGAAATTGCAGCCTATAACCGTTTGGGTATTGAAATTCGTTATCTTGCTTTCCCTCGCGCAGGTCTAAATACCGAGTCATACAACAAGATGGTTGCGGTGTTCTGTGCACCCGATCGCAAGGCTGCGATGACGGCCGCCAAAGCTAACAAACCTGTACCGGCCAAAACCTGCGTAAACCCTGTTGAAGCCCATATGCGCTTAGTGAGCGAGTTAGGGCTTACGGGCACGCCGACGTTGATTTTGAAAGACGGCTCTATTATTCCCGGTTATGTGCCAGCCGAGCGCCTAGCCGCCGCGTTGAATGAAAAGTTTAAACTGTAAGGCGTCTTACACTTTGACTATGACGGCCAAGCGTAAAATTAGTGGTATCTATCGCGGTGCCCCATTCCATTGGGTGGGGGATGGTTTTCGTGTCAGCAACTACCTGCCGTCGGGCAACAATTTCGGGGCAAAGATCAGTCCTTACTTGTTGCTGGACTATCATCCGCCGTTCGACTATCCAAGTACCGACAATACGCGGCGCGGCGTGGGGCCGCATCCACATCGCGGCTTTGAAACCGTGACGCTGGCGTTTGACGGTAGTGTGGCGCATCACGACAGTGCGGGTAATAAGGGCGTGATTGATTCCGGTGACGCGCAATGGATGACAGCGGCGTCGGGTATTCTGCATCGGGAATACCATGAGCAGAGTTATGCCCAAAAGGGTGGGCCAATGCACATGATGCAGATTTGGGTGAATTTGCCCAAGGTGCACAAGATGGGACCGCCGCGCTATCAGGGTATTTTGTCGGCGCAAATGGGCCGCGTCGAACTGCCTCAAAATGGTGGCTTAGTGCGCGTCGTCGCGGGCGAATATCAGGGCGTTAAGGGCCCGGCCATGACCTATTCGCCGATCAATATGTTCGACATACGGTTGAACGCGAGTGGGCGTGCCGATTTTTCGTTTCCAGCACTGCAGAACACCGCGCTCATGGTGCTCAAAGGCGACGTCACGATTAACCGCCAAGTCGATGCGGGTGCGCTTGACTTTGTGTTGTTTGAGAATGAAGGTGACGACATCGAAATCGAAGCAATGAGTGAGGCACACTTATTGTTGCTCAACGGCGAGCCGATCGACGAGCCTGTTGTTCAGTATGGCCCCTTTGTGATGAATACTGAGCAAGAAATACGGCAAGCAGTGGTAGATTTTAATAGCGGAAAGTTTGGCTACTTAGAAGATTAAACCCAGATTTTCCATTAGCGCTTGTAGCGAGGGCATGCAAGGTGTTGAAGATGGGCGAGAAAAATTGAAAAATAGCCGGAGGCGTAGTCACTCTACGGTGACAGGCTGTTTTTCAATTTTTCTCGCGCAGATTCAGCGCCTTGTGTGGCCGCAGTAGAGGGCTAATGGAAAATCTGGGTTAAACCCACAGGGCTAGACCGATCTAGCCCTGGGTTCCTAAGATCCGCATCGATCCTATTTATAGTCTCCTGTGCAAGCTGGATCTATTGCGCATGATTCCGAATCAAACGGCCACGAATTCAACTCCAAAGCTACCGGCTGGGTAGTTTGCGCCAATTTGCGGCGCCGATTAAGTTCAAGCTCGAGTAAATCTGCCTCAAGGCAGGCCTTGCGTGATTGCGCCCGTTTGTATTCCAGATTGACCAGCTCTTCTGCACCACGCACGGGTTCACAGGACGAGCAGTGCGCTAGTTCTGTTTCATACAGGGTGCCATCAGTCGGTATGGTGATGGGTCTTTTATCATGCACAACTTCACCCACTCGCGGAAGATTCTTTTTCAATTGCTCAAACGTTTGCCGCAAATTGTCTGGTAATCCCTCTATGTCGTGAATCGAACGCCACTGCACAGAATCACCAATACGCCATTCGACCGATTCGATGCGGGTCGATGCCGAGTACACTTCGTTCACACGGCGGACATAATAGGTCACCGCGTAGCAATGATTGTGATTTTTCAGTGTGCGAGCGGTGGTGGTACGGTGCTCCTCATCTTCGAAGGTACTAATGACAAGCGAGCGCTCTGCCTCCATCGCTTGGGATGAGGTAATCGCGAACTGCGAGAATTGTTCAGAGGCGGTGTGCGCCGACGCGCCGCTGGCGATGGTCGTCTCGGTGTCCACACCAAACTCGCCCTTACCTTGCGGTGCGCCGAAAAATCCGGCTAGTCCACCACCCGCAGAGACGGACGTGTCTGCGTTAGTGCGAATGCTATTGAGCGAGTCTACATAGGCGCTGGCGCTTGAGGAGCGGCGCATCTGCGACATGGCGCTGATCGTTTGCCTGAACGAGGTATGTACGCTCACCCGCTGCGTCTCAGACCGAACACGCCGATAGCGATCATACTCATGGATGCGTAGCTCTTCGCCGGGTAACAATGTGGTGGTATACAACAAAGGGCCTTGTTGCCTGCCTAGCAAACACAAACTGTGCTGGTAAGTAACACGAAATTGCAGCCGGAATCTGTCCTGAATTAAACCGCTATCAAATACGCGCATTTCATAAAAATACATGCAACGATCCTGCGATAGCCAAGGCAATGGTACCGGCCCTCTGCATGGCGCTGGCGTTTGTTCGATGCAATCGGAATCGCAGCCGCTGCAGTCCTGTTTCTGGTCACGGTTGTTGGCACACGCAGCGAGTAAGGCGCGCTCTGCGTTAACGCGGCCGTAACCCACTTCATTATTCCAGGTGCCGCTAGGTTTGGCATTGGTGAGGGAATAGGAATACAACGATGGTGAAACTTTGTCGCAAGTACTCTGAACGATATGCCGTACTTCTACATTGGTGAGAGAAGGGCGGATGCTTAAAATGAGTGCTGACAAGCCAGCCACTAAAGGTGTGGCTGAGGATGTGCCGTTGAAGGACTCATAGTAGTCGGTGTTGGAATAGCCTGCCGCGCCTAAACGATCCGTCGTCGGCATCTCGAGGCAAGGCGCGACGACATCGAGGTCGGGGCCGTAACTGGCACCCCACCAATTCTCGCTTGAAGAATCGCCGATACGTTTTCTTTCATCGCTGCGATTGCTACCGCCTACGCATAGCGTGCGCGAATCACTACCAGGGAAACGTGCTATGCCACTATTTTCATTACCCGAGGCCGCTACCAATAAAAGGCCTTGCGTATGCGCGTGTTGCAAGGCATCTCTTACGATATCGAAGTCCCAAAAATTCCATGATGCATACACGCCAAAGCTCATGCTCACGATTCGCGCACCGTGGTCGCTCGCAAAGTATAAGCCTTCTGCAATATCAACATCTGCCCACGTTGCGGTGGCGATTGCCATAATGCGCACGCCTGATGCAGCGCCTGCGACGCCTTGTGCATTGTCGAACTGCGCGCCGATGATGCCAGCACAAGCGGTGCCGTGGTTGCCAGTGGGACTACCATCCGGGGTGTCGGTTGAAGCGTTCCATGAGTTTTCATGCATATTTAAATCAGGGTGAGTTAATTCCACGCCTTCATCGATCACGGCAACGGTTATGTCTGAACTACCGCGCGCGATTTCCCACGCGCGAGGTATTCCAATGCGTTGCAAACCCCATTGCTGCGCGAACATTGGGTCGTTAGGACTAAACTCGGTCATCGGTATAGCGCAGCGTTCGACATGACACACTGGCGATAGAAACGGAATATTTTCAAAACGAATCGCGTCTCGCAGCGATGAACCCGCCAGCGTCTTGAGGCTCGCATTGACAGTCTGTGCCACTTCTATCGCAGTATGGCCTTGAGCAGCGCTGACATTGTCCAAGCGCACGGCAGTCCAACCGGGGAGTAGGCTCGCGCGAGTGCTATCTACGTTAACAGCGGCGCTTAAAGCCGTAAGGCCACCCGCTCGTGCAACCGCCTGTTCCTTTATGTAAAAGCGCGTCGGGTTAACGGTGAATAACACGTTTTCAGCGGCTTCGTTTTTAACGCTGCGCAGCGCCATTGAAACCCATTCTACGATTGAGCTGGTTTCCAATCGGCGTATCGTTTCACTATCAATAGGCTTATCTAATTGGTTCGCCACAACCCAAGACAGCCCATCCGTTTGGTTTACTTGAAGCAAAGGACGTCGCTGGTCGTCTACTTGTCCTGCGAGTGCGAGGTCGGCTTCTGCTAATAACGACGTTCTTGCTGCCTTACTGGCGCCTGTTCGCCAGCGAATCGCCAAATAGTGTAGGTCGTGCTGAATTTCGCCCGCTGTAGGGTGCCAGAAATGTTTTACGCCAGAATCATTCTTGTTGTTCGCGGTCATTGTGTACCTCCGTTGTGATTAATTTTTTTGTCCATGTGATCGGTAATCAGTTTATATATACGACTCACTTCTACGGTTGCCTCCATACCAAATCCACTCGATTGTGTCACAAGCACAGGTAGGACGCTGTGACTTATTACCACGAGAGCCATGAGTTTTTCACCATCGTATTGAGGTGTAAACTGCTTGTTGCAGGAGGCAAAGCATCGCCTTTTTTTCGTCTAAACGCGATGGGGGTTTTTACTATCTCGCAGGGCGTGTTCGAGCTTGGCGTAGCCTCCGCGGCGTCAGGTCCGTGGATTGAGGCGGCTATGGCTCGTGAAGCCAAATCGCGTCCCTCCTTGATTGCTGTGCTTGGACTGAGCACGCTATTGGCATGCAATGAGGCAAAGGAATTTTTATGGCTAGCGTTGACCAGTCCAAAGTAAAAAGCGGCTTCGATGTCGAGGTATTGCTCGGTGAGCACTATCTTCAAATGCTTTTGCAGACGGCTTGTGATGCGGGGATGATTCCCGCGTCAGCCCAATTTTCAACGACGCGGCTGGCCTGGTAAACTGGACTAGATCTTCGGCACCAGAGAGAATAAAGAGATCAGAATCTTGCGCGTCAAAATACTGAGGCAAGCCCTTGTCGGTCTTGGGTGTAATCGCAGCTAAAGAAAGTTTCCAGCCAAAGCCAAATGGACCGTTGCCCGGGCCAGTACTCACCTCGACGCCACGGCAAGCCATCTACAACTGATACGCACGCCAAAAGAATAACAGGCTGCCGATAAAAATAATTAGCTCAATTATTCCGATATGCACATTAGCAGAAAGTCGTTGGACTAAATGGCGCGCGATAAAGCTTCCGGGGATGGTGCAAAGGCCAATTAATACTCCTTGCGCGATGACAACAGGCGAAATAAGTTGCTCACCACTAAATACCATTAGACGAACCACGTTAAGGCCGGTGGAAATTGCCGCGTCGGTTGCGACAACGGCGACGCCGGATAATCCTGTCGCCATCAAGATCGCAATCAATAAAGGGCCGGTACCGGTTGCAGCGCCTGCAAAAAAACCAAACACAAAACCGCATATACTGAGGACGATTTTGTTAGTAATTTTTATTTTCGTTTTTGCCAGATATCTCCTTGCAGGAATGGAAAGCAACATCAACACACCGAAAGCTACTGCAAAAACACGCTCAGAAATACCGACAAAGGTATAGGCACCCAAAATTGCCCCGGGTAGGGCAGCCAGGAGCACAGTGAAGCTTAATTTGATATTTATAGCACTTCTAAATACGAACAGGCGGCTAGCATTGGTAATCAATACCGCGACAGACATCACCGGAATCACTTCTTTTAAGCCGACAACAGGTGCGATAAACACGGGCAAAACGAGTCCAACGCCATAGCCACTCACTCCTCCTACGATAGAAAGAACTAAAGCGACGATCGCGATAACTATCCAGGTCCACAAATTATCGTTAAGAAAATCCAGGTCAAACATATCAGCCATAGTGCAGGTGGGTGTAAAAGCGAACAGTACCTCAAGTGCTAAAAACCGACCCTAGG
>JANPPH010000029.1:0-3139 GCA_031428395.1 Gammaproteobacteria bacterium | reverse complement strand
CACTTCGGCAGTCCGTTCCATCGGATGTCGGTTAAAGAATCAATTTTACGGTTTAATCCCGATCTCAATGAGTCGGATCTCGCAACCTTGGAAAACGCCCAGGCGGTGGCCAAACGTTTGCAGATTTCGCTCAAACCGTCGTATGGATTAGGCAAAGTTCAGTTAGAAATTTTCGAGAAGACGGTTGAGCATCGCTTGATGGAACCAACCTTCATTACGCAATACCCTGCTGAAGTGTCACCCTTAGCAAGACGCAATGACGCCGATCCTTTTGTTACCGATCGCTTTGAGTTTTTTGTCGCAGGGCGTGAAATCGCTAACGGCTTTTCGGAATTGAACGATGCCGAAGACCAAGCCGAGCGTTTTCGTCAACAAGTCGCAGAGAAAGATGCTGGTGATGTGGAAGCAATGCATTTTGATGCAGATTACGTGCGCGCACTGGAACACGGAATGCCGCCGACAGCGGGTGAGGGCATTGGCATCGACCGGCTCGTTATGCTCTTTACCGATTCGCCATCAATACGCGACGTATTGTTATTTCCGTATATGCGGCCTGAGGGTTAACACAGCGTCCGAGATGAGCGAGCTGCTAGCTTAATAAGCGCTGCACTTCACTTACTTCCTGGTGCGCCTCGCGAATGGTTTTAATGCTTTCTTCGGGCGTCAAGCCCAGTTTCTCAAAAATAGGGATGATCGACCAATCGGCTTTTGCTAAACGATGGGTGGTACCTAAATGGCTGTGTAAATTTGCCACCATCACAATATCGACATAGTCGACCTTCGCGGAATCCCGCCGTTGATCTTCGTGCTCAAAAGCGACGGCCACTAAGGATGCGGGGAAATGCCAGCTTTCAAGAATCACTCGACCAAGCTCAGTATGCAATCGCTCGATGACTTGAACGATCAAGGCTGGCTGTGCCACTAACTCTGGCACTTTTGCCGCGCGTTTAATAATCGGCAACGATCCGATGTCGTGAATCAATCCCGCCAACATCACTTCGTCGGGCCGTAACTTGGTAAATTTACGCGCTAAGACATGGCTTAACGAAGCCACTTTCGTGTTATGTATCCAGGTTGCCTGCAATAATTTTTTTAAACCGGGTTGCGCATTGTTTTGATAAAGAAGCTTCATGGCGATGCTCGTCACTAGGTTGCGCACCACCAATAAACCTAAGCGACTAATCGCCGCCTGCACGTTCTGCACGGGCTGCAGACCGCTAAACAAGGCGCTATTGGCGACTTGAATGAGCCGCGACGTCAATACCGCATCGGTCCCCAAGGCTTTTATAATCTGTGCCGTGGTGACGTCGGGATTATCCACTTGTTTGCGCACCCGTAACGCTACTTCGGGAAGTGTGGGGAATTCGAGCCGGTTATTGGCGATGTCATCGATGAGCGTATCGATGAATTTCGTTTGGATATTCACGCCATGCCTAGCCTTCCCAATGGTGCGATAGATTTGTCAGTGTATCGACAATCTCACCGGGTTTCTTGAGTGGCGCTTACGTTGGCTGATCGCCGTAAGGCAAGGGCCTGACTGTCAATAATGGCCCCGTCGGTGCTCCTAAACGTAAATTTCCAGCTTCCGTCGCTTGAATCTCCACGACGGCCAATAAATCTGTGCCGGACGCAGACGCTTGCGCGTGCACCACAGTCCCTGTTTTTTGTTCGCTATCGGTAGCTGAAAAAATAAAATCGCCAGGAGCGGGTAGGTCGCCATTATCGCTGTGCAGCAAATACATGCGCCGTTTTAGAGTGCCCAAATATTGTGTGCGCGCGACAATTTCCTGCCCCGGGTAACAGCCTTTGGTAAAGCTGACGCCGCCAACGAGCTGCAGATTGACCATTTGCGGCACGAAGGCTTCAGCCGTTTGAGGGAAAATAACCGGGAGCCCAGCAAGAATATCCTGTTGTTCCCAAAGCCGTGAGTCGATAGCGATCCGCGTCCTGGCCAACTCCTGCCAATATTGTTGCATTACCGTTGGGCTACCTATAATTTCAAAACGTGGCAGTACTCCAGGGATACTAAGTATGGTCAACTCTGGTTGATGCATTGGCGGTTGTTCGTTTACATCTCCACCCAGCAAGCCGATGCGGACTAAGGTTTCGCTACTGTCCTCAAGCGCGACGTCGGCGCGTAAAACAAACATACGTAAGCGTTTTAGAATGGGCTCAACAAGCGAGCGTGGCATTTCAAGACAAATTGCGCCCTCGTGTATAAACAACCGAAAAACAGCTAAAAGGCGGCCTTTTTGGCTACAGTAACCGCTTAGCTGACTTTGGTTTGGGCCAAGATTAAGAATATCGGCGGTGAACTGGCGGGCCAAAAATGTCTGTGCCTCACTACCGCGTACGCTAATTAAGCCGCGATAACTTAGATCGCAAAGCGCCGCTTTATCAGCAGAAACGGTATGAGGAAAATACGTTGGATTTCCCGCCTCCACAACACCGCCGACCTGCGCCAAAAACGCGTTCCATTCATTACTCATGCAAACACCTCTTGTGCCGAAATAGTCATCAATAATCTACACTGGATAGGCTAGCCAAACTATCGTTGGACTCTCAAACCAAGTCGGTTACACTATAACCCTATATGAGACAAAGTGGTTCTCGCCCTAAGTTTCTTGACTTGACTCGCATCAGGCAGCCTGTCGGCGCGATTGTTTCTATAGCCCATCGTATTAGCGGCATTCTCCTCTTTCTGTTAATTCCTGTCGTGATCTATGTGATCGAGCTTTCATTGAAAAGTGAAAGTGGTTACGCGCAAGTCATGGTTTTGTTTGATTCCACCGCAATGAAACTCCTCGCGTGGATCGGAATTTGGTCGCTTATCCACCATATGCTAGCGGGCATCCGCTTTTTGCTGCTTGACGTGGAGATCGGTGTTGAACGACGCGCTGCGCGTCAAAGCGCCATGGCAGTGAACGTCATAAGTGGGATTAGTTTGTTGCTTAGCGCGATGTGGATATTCCTATGACGTGGCGAGCGCAAGGGCTGCGCGCGTGGCTAGCGCAACGCATCTCCGCGGTGTACATGCTCGCATTTTTGCTGTTTTTAGCGGCGAGCCTTTTCCTGATGGATATCCATAGCTACCATCAATGGCGCAGCTGGATGGCGCATCCTTTCAATAGCGTTACCA
>JANPPH010000028.1:0-6511 GCA_031428395.1 Gammaproteobacteria bacterium | reverse complement strand
TTGCAGGGCTATCAAGGTTATCTGATGACCGATGGCTATGACGGCTACAACGCGCTGGCACGAACGGAGGGCATTGAGCATCGGGTGTGCTGGGCGCATGTGCGACGGCGTTTCGTCGAGGCCGTTCGCGTGCAACCCAAGGGCAAGCAGGGGCGTGCCGACGAGGCCGTCGCCCTGATCGGCACACTGTACGGCATAGAGCGGGACCATAAGAATGCCACCGATGCGGTGCGCTTTCAGGCACGCCAGCAACACAGTCTGCCGGCATTGGCTGAGCTGCATGCGTGGCTGGAAAAAACGCTGCCTGTGGTCACCCCCAAAAGCGCGCTCGGGTCGGCGCTGTCTTATATGCGCAACGACTGGAGCCGATTGACACGCTACACCGAACGCGGCGACCTGCCGATCGACAACAACCGCTGCGAGAATGCGATTCGCCCCTTCGTGATCGGTCGCAAAGCCTGGTTGTTTAGCGACACGCCTGCCGGTGCCAACGCCAGCGCCATTATTTAGTCGCTACTGCAGACGGCCAAGGCCAATGGCCAAGAACCCTACGCCTGGTTGCGCCGCGTCATGCGTGACTTGCCCACCGTCAAGACGGTGGGAGAAATGGAAGCCCTGTTGCCGTGGAATTTGCATGCACTGGATTTAATCAGCGAAATGGCAACCTGAATAGGTTGGGGTTGATGGAGCGCTTACGCATAACCGGCACCATTCCTTGTGCTACACGGTTGGTAACTCACATGGCTTAGCGCTACGAAAAGCATTGAATGGCGAGAAATCGGCCTTAAAGGCAACCGTTATTTCGTGGTTATTTCGTAGTTGTAACCTTGCTTGGTGCCGAGTACTATTTCTTGAGTATTCTTTTGCTCCGGCCGTAATAGAATCATCGTTTTAAACTAAGATAAGGAAGGCGTGACTGTGACGAAGGAAAACCGATTCCCGATGGGGCCTGATCCCATGTTGGTGATGCAGATTAGTTCGGCGTACTGGAATTCCAGTGTGTTGCATGCAGCGAATAGCCTTGATGTGTTTACTAAACTTGCCGAGGGGCCGGCGACGGCTGCTGAGTTGGCGCGTAAGTGTGGCGCGGATGAGCGTGGTTTGGAAATGATTTTGATTGGTTGCGTGGGTTTGGGTTTGTTGACCAAGGAGCAGGGTGCCTTCCGCAATAATGAAGCGTCGGATACCTTTTTGGTGAAAGGGCGGCCACGTTACCAGGGTGGCATTGTGACGATGTTCCAGGAGTGGGTGCCTGCTTGGGCGAAGCTTAGGGATGCGGTGGTCACGGGTCAGCCAGTTGTCGTGAAACAGCATGACAAGGGCGAGGATTCGACGCGTGCTTATATCATGGGCATGTTGTATCGAGGCATTCCGCAAGCCGAGTTGTTGGCCACTGAGGTACCGTTAACGGGCCGCAAACGCCTGTTGGATGTTGGCGGTGGCCCAGGTATTTTCTCTATTATTTTTTGTCAGAAAACCCCTGGTTTGACCGCGACGGTGTTTGATTTACCGCAAACATTGACGATTACCCGCGAGATTATCCAGCGCTATGGCGCGGATGCGGCGGTGGCTACCTCCGAAGGAAGTTATCTCGAAGACGGATTCGGCCACGACTACGACGTGGTATTACTCTCATCCATGATTAGCCAGGAAGGGCCGGATATAATTAAGTCGATCTTGCGCAAATCGTTTGATGCAATGCTGCCGGGCGGCAGATTATTGGTGCAGGAGCAGTTTTTGAATACGGAGAAAAGCGGTCCTTTGTTACCCGTGTTAATTGGCCTCAATCAATTAATCCATACGCCGGCTGGACGTGCTTATTCTGCCCAGGAAATGGCCGATATGGCTTATGAGATTGGATTCCGCGATTTGAGTTTCCGGCCCTTGCCGGATCCCAGCCCTTTTACTTTGGTGACTGGCGTTAAGCCTAAAAATGGCGATTGATGTCTAAAATGATTAGCTTTCATTGACGCTAGACGTTTTTAGGAAACCATAGGAAGTATTATGACGTGCATGTTTAGAATTACCGGCGCTGCACTCCTAAGCGGCGTGGTTTTTGGGTCGGCGTTGGCGCAGGCGGCTGATGTGACGGGTGAAGAGATTGTTAAACAGTGCGAATACAAAAACCCGGGCGCCGATCAGCGTTCTAAGCTTTCCATAATCCTTAAGGACAAGGATGCGAATGAACGCAAAAACGTCTATTTGCGTTTATGGAAAGATTATCAGGGCAAAGACGACATCGCTAACAAAATGGTGCTGTACACGGAGTTTCCTCCCGACGCCAAAGGTACGGCATTCCTTCGCTGGGCCTTCATGCCCTCGGTGGGACGTAACGCCGATCAATGGATTTATCTGCCGGTGCTACGTAAAACCCGCGCTGTAACGGTTAGAGACCCTGGCGACAGTTTTCTTGGTTCGGATCTCACTTACGCTGATATCAGTGGCAGAAATCTTGACGAAGACAAACACCAATTTGTAAAAATCGATACTCAAAACGGACGTGAGTTCTATGTCGTCGAAAGCCTCCCCAAGGAGGACAAGCCCCTTTATAGTAAGCGTGTTTCTTGGTTTGCGAAAACTTCCGAGTGGGATAGTTGCGTTAAAGTTCATGTCGCTTACTACGACACCAAAGGTATTTTGCTAAAAAGGCAATCGTTAAGCTGGCAAAAGATCCAAGATGCCTGGATGTGGAAAGAAGTACAGGTGCAAAACGTACAAACTAACCATGTCTCGATATTCCAAATCGAAAATGCTGAAGTCAACGTTGGGCTTGAGGATGGCCAGTTTACGGAGCGTGCTTTGCGTAAGGATTCGCAGTAGCGTGATTGTAAATTAGGGTGATCTCGATTGTCCTGAGCCTGTCGAAGGATTGGCTTCGACAGGCTCAATCTTAAGAAGAAATCTCTGCATTCCACCACCACTCCGCAGTTACGATTGTCTCGTCGACGTACGTTCTAATCCTCATATCTTATAATTGATTAGGTGAATTTTGCGCAATGCTATAGCGCATTTGGCCACTGCTTGTTCGTGTGCGCTTATTTATTATCGCCCTTCACATAACAATTACATTCCATTGGGGAGAAATTATATGCAACGAACGTTGCTCGTCGATCACAACACCTTAGTACGTACTGGTATAAAGCATTTGCTCGAGAAAGTGCCTGACATTCGGGTTGTGGCCGAGGCGGTGAGTGCCGAAGAGGCGTTGAAATGCGCCAGGCAGCAGCCCTTAGACATTATTATTGTGGAATGGAGTATGCCGGGGTTGGGTGGTTTTGAGCTAATACCTAAACTGATTAAGCAGCAACCCTTGGCCAAGATTGTAGTAGTCACCGACCATTGCGATGCGCCGTTCCCGAATCGTTTGTTGAAGGCGGGTGCGGTTGGTTTTATAAGTAAGGCGACGACCCTAGGTGAGTTTATCGCCGGTATCAAGAGTATTGTGGCCGGTCGGCTGTTTGTGAGCGCCGATGTGGCGCAACAAATGGCGTGCGCTGTGATGGTGTCCGATAGCCCCTTCGACGATTTGTCTGACCGCGAAATGCAAGTGATGAAGATGACGATCGAAGGTTTGGGCTTACATGATGTTTCGCAGCGGCTTTGTTTGAGTCCCAAAACGGTGAGTACATATCGCTATCGGATGTATGAAAAACTGGGCATACGCAGCGAAGTGGAGTTGACGCGACTCGCTTTGCGCTATGGGTTTTTAGATCGGCATGCAGATTTTAAGAGTTCGCACGCGGCTTAAGTTGATAAAAAATGACGGCGGTGCTAAGGCGGCCGTCATTTAATAACTATGGTGAAGGCGTCGGGGTTTCGCTTGTTGCGGCGCTTCGTAGCCATTTTTTGGCTGGGGCAAAATTTTGTTCGGCCGCTTTGCGTATCCAATCTTCAGCAGTGAACGCGTCTTGGGGTATGCCACCTCGGCCAGTTAAGTGAAATAGTCCGATGCGATATTGCGCCTCCGGGTGGCCTTGGTCAGCGGCTTTTTGGAACCATTCGATGGCTTGGGTTTCATCTTTTGGCACATTGTGGCCTTCAAAATAGCGCGAGCCGATTAAGAATTGGGCAACGGGGTTGCCTTCAGTGGCTTTGGTTTGAAGGTCTTTAATTGCTTCCGTTGGATCCTGCGGTATGTATCGCAGATTGGTGTAAAGGGCGTTGAGATTTTGCTGAGCTTCAATGTTTCCTTGGGCGGCGGCGCGCAGGTACCATTTTTGGGCTTCGGCTTTGTCTTTGGTGGTGCCACGACCTAGCGCGTACATGTAGCCTAAATTCGATTGTGCGTCGGGGTCGCCTTGCTCGGCGGCGGTTAGTAACCAGGCCATTGCTGTGGCGCTGTTTTGCTCGACGCCGACGCCGCTTGCGTACATATAGCCTAAGCCGCTTTGTGCTCCGGGGTGGCCTTGCTCGGCGAGGGGTAAAAATAGGGCTAGCGCGTTAGCGTAGTCTTCGCGGGCGAGCGCTGCGGTTCCCTCGACGTACTCAGGATTGGTATAGAGTTCTTGTTTTTTTGTGACAAATTTTTCTGCGGCAGGGGGAATCGGCTCTTTATTTGGATCAAGCGCGCAGCCGGTTATAACCATCAAAGCGAGGAAAAAGACGGCGTGAAGGAATGCTTTGTGGCTCATAAAATCAAAACGCCCGCTGCGAGGGTCTAAGCATGAAAGTGTATCGGCCGCTCGACCTCAATTTATAACTTTAGCTAATTAAGATAGCAACGGCTTCATTAAGTACAGTACTCCTCATGGCGACGACAGATGAATCTGGCGCCTACCTACCGTTTTTTTGCGGCTGAGAAGTGTCAGTATAGCTGCACCCAAGCGCAAGAACTAGGGCGCTGAGCGAACGTCGCAGTGAAACGGCTCATTCCGGAGTGCGTACGCAATACATGCGATTGACTTGTCGTTGCAACACCCAAGCGGGCGTTTGACGCAGTAATGCATTTCTGACGGTACAACCAAGCGCGTTGCGTACGTTGGTCATTTTGCCAATGCGCCATGACAAGTCGGTGATTTTTTTTGCTTTTGGCACACGCAGATGCTCAAAATCGATAAACGCAGCCTCGATAGTTTTGTGACGCTTGATACAATCGGCAAGTGCCTGCGCATCTTCTACTGACTGCGCGGCGCCTTGACCTAAATTGGGGGCGGCGGCGTGTGCGGCGTCGCCGATGAGAATAATGCGGCCCAACGACCAGGAGTTAAGCGGGCGGAGGTCGTGGATGTCGGTTCGGATAATTGAATGGGTAGGCGTTTGCGCGAGGATGGCGCTGATGGGCGCAGGAAAGTTTGAAAACAATGAGAACAAGCGTGAGCGCAGGGTGGCAGGGTCATCAGTGCCGCCTGATTCGATGCTTTGTGTGGCGTACCAGTAAACAAGCTTTGGTTCGATGCGGACATAGCCAAAACGCGTGCCGCGACCCCATATTTCAACGAGGTGATCGGCGTATTGTTTGACCAGCGCAATCGGCGCCAAGCCACGCCAGCAAGTTTGCCCGCAATAGCGCAAAGTGGTGGACGGAAAGATGCTTTGCCTGACGACAGATTGAATGCCGTCAGCACCCACGACAAAATCGCCCTTCACTTGAGAGCCGTCAGCGAACCGTGCAAGTGCGTAATCTGGAAAGGTATCAACTTTGGTGCAACGTTTGCCCATTCTAAGCGTGCGCGGTTTTAGAACTTGCACCAAGATGTTTTGTAGCGCTGAGCGATGGATTGCAATAGTGAGTTGATAATGGCCGTCATCAAAATACTCGGCAGATTTTTCAGTCAAAGGACGGCCTTGCATGTCGGCAAGCGTGATCTTGCGAATCATGGCGCCTTGCGCCTTTATTTTTGCTGCCACGCCGAGTTGTTCGAAAAGAGTCATCGCGTTAGGCGGTATCAAGATACCCGCGCCAAGTGGTTGTAGCGCTTGGGTTGATTCAAAGACCTGGGCCTCGATACCGTTGCGTTGTAAGGCAATCGCTGCAGTGAGCCCGCCTATTCCCCCGCCAATAATGATTGCACTCACAAATGCTCCTTGGGCGTTTTGATGCGTTTAACTTTTGTCAATTAGGCCGAGTTACCCTTTTGCTTGCAATACGTGACATTCCTATCATCCATAACTGCTCCGCCCGTTCGTTGACTCGAAAAAACTTAATTCTATTAACGCACCAAATTAGTGCGCGTGTTAAATGGATGCCCTGATTGGTAGCGAAAAACTCAGGCACACAGCCCGTATGTACGGTCTATGGTAATGATTTTCCGCCCTATTTTGGTGTTGGCCGCTTATTTGCATTTATATAGTTAAATGTAGCTAATTAAGTGAGGCGCGGTGTATGTCAACGAAAGAAAGGCTAGTGCTGATTGGTAACGGCATGGCAGGTGTGCGGACGATCGAGGAGTTATTGAAGATTGCGCCGGATCAATATTCTATTGCCGTTTTCGGCGCCGAGCCTTTTGGTAATTACAATCGAATTCTGCTGTCGCCGGTGTTGGCAGGAGAGAAGACGATTGATGACATTATG
>JANPPH010000027.1:0-6196 GCA_031428395.1 Gammaproteobacteria bacterium | reverse complement strand
GCGGTTTCGTCGCGAAATGGGTGTCATAACGGGTTTAGTCGGCGCCGCGGGGGGTATAGGTGGGTTTTTTCTCGCCAAGGCATTAGGATGGTCGATGGGTATGACGGGCGATTTTGCCTCGGGGTTTTGGCTGTTCGCGGCGTTGGCGGTTGTTGGGTTGATTGGGCTGGCAAGTGTAAAGACGCGCTGGCGCACGACATGGGGGGCCGTGTCGGGGGCGAGAGTGTAGTGTTTTTGCATGCGCCTCAAATTTAATAGTGAACACCTTCGCGAATCGGATTGATGGCAAATAGTAGTCTAGAAGTTTGTATTGGTTTTGCGACGCAGCAGGGCAAGCGTGAGGCGAACGAGGACTATGTTGGTGCGCAGTTGCCGAGCAGCCAACAGCGCGATGTGAAAGGTGTCGTGTTAGCTGTGGCGGACGGCATAGGCGGTTATTTGGGAGGGCGAGAAGCGGCAGAGCTTTCTGTGCGCTGTTTCATCGACGGCTATTACGGACTGCCTGATACGCTCGGAGTTGAGCGCGCTGCGGGCCGCGCTTTGGCCGCTGTGAATCGATGGGTCTATACCCAAGGCCGACATGATTCGCGTTTGGCGCATATGGGTACGACGTTTAGCGCGCTAATTCTGCGTGGTCGCCAAGCGCACGTACTGCATGTTGGCGACACGCGTATTTACCGTCTGCGGCAAAATAAATTAACCCCGCTGACGGATGATCACACGCTGCGCCAACCAAGCATGAGCCATGTGTTGTATCGCGCCGTGGGTCTCGAAGAAAATGTGCGAGTGGATTATGCATCGCACCATCTAGAACCTTATGACCGTTATCTATTATGCAGCGATGGCGTGCATGGCACTCTCAATAACCTGCGTATTGCGACGTTGTTGGATCAACAAGGTGCGCCGCAAGACCTAGCACAACACATTGTCCACGCAGCGCTGCAAGCAGGTAGTAATGACAACGTCACTGCCCTCGTCGTTGATGTCATTGATTTGCCGCCCATCCAACAAGCGGATATTGAAATCGCGATTGATGCGTTACCGATTCAAGATCTTCCCAAAGAGGGCGATAGCGTTGACGGTTTTCGGCTTGTCGAAATAATTTCGGATGGTCGTTATAGTCGCCTGTTCAGGGCCGAGGATACGAGTGAGCCACGCGCGGTGGTAGTGAAGTTTCCCCACCCTCGTGTTGTCAGCGAAGCAGCCTATCGTCGTGCCTTTGTGCGCGAAGCTTGGGTCGCCGCCCATGCGCGCAGTCCGTGGGTGGTTGACGTAGTAAAACTCGCGCCCGGTAGGCAGACACGCCTCTATTCAGTCATGCCCTACTATCAAGGCGTCACGTTGGAAAAGCGCTTAACTAGTGGTCCACACATTGGATTGAAAGAAGGGTGCGAAATAGGTATCAGGCTTGCGAAAGCAGTCTATGCCTTGCATAAGGTCCAAATCATTCACCGCGATATTAAACCCGATAACGTCATGTTGTTAGAAGGTGGCGGTTTAAAATTACTAGACTTGGGGGTTGCACGATTGCCGGGTGTCGATGGCGCCCCAGCGGAAGACATCCCTGGCACCCCAAGTTACATGGCTGCAGAATTATTTCGGGGTGAGCACGGTGATGAACGTTCGGATGTTTATGCGCTGGGTGTTACGCTCTATCGCCTCTTTACCGCTGGTCGCTATCCATACGGCGAAGTTGAACCTTTCACCTCGCCGCGTTTTAGCCGTTACACCCCAGTCAGTGAATATCGTCCGGATTTGCCTTTATGGTTGGGTGCAACACTTAAACAAGCGCTTGTGGTAGAGAAAGAAAAACGTTATGCCGATAGTATGGAGCTCGCTTTTGATCTCGAAGCAGGGCTTGCCCATGGCCACAATTCAACGCCCACTCCACCATCGTTGTATGAGAGAAATCCATTAATATTTTGGCAGGTATTGTGTGGCGTGTTGTTAGTGATGCTGCTTGTAGTGGTGGCTATTCGATAGCGCGTTCAATCGTGATATTGGCCATTTTTATCGGCAATAACTCAAGCACTTGCTCTATTGCATCATTGACGTTTTTCGCTGCTGTCGAAATACCAGAAAGATCGTCGCTCCGTAGAAGTGCATCAAAATATTTAGTCGCCGCTCTAAGCTTGGGCAAGCCGCAAGCGGCCGCCGATCCTTGCAGTTTGTGTAGTTGCTCTTTGAGCTGCGCATAATCTTTAGTATTTAATAATTCCTTGATGAGAGCTCGCTGGGAAATGAGATCGTTTTCTAGCATTGACAGTATGTCTTGCGCGAGGGCGGGGTCTTGGTGCGACGCAAAACGCTCAAAATTATGATCAATAATTTCATCGGAGGATAACAATAGACCCGTGCGTTCGGGAGCGTTGTCGGGAAAATCTATTTTGTGGTTTACCCAGTGCGCAATTTTACTGACTATCGTTTCATTATTGAAAGGCTTGATCATTAGCTCATCGAAGAGGCTTGGCGCTATATCGTCTCGATTCTGGATGAGTGCATCTGCCGTAAGGCCTAAGATAACAACGGGGATGCCGCTCTGTCGCAACTGTTTGGCGGCTTCAATGCCATTCATAACGGGCATATGAATGTCCAATATGACCACATCGAAATGTGTGGATTGCGCCGCATCTAAGACCTGCTGACCGTTTGTGGTCGCCGTTACCTCAGCGCCTTGTTGTTGCAGAATCACTGTCAGCAGATGCCGATTAATTTCATTGTCATCGGCAATGAGGGCGCGAACGTTGTTAAGTAAATTACTCTTGGGTGGCAGTAGAGACATCGAGCTTGAGTGCGAATTGGATTTGTCTACAAAGGCGGCAACTTGGCTCGGGATGTCCGCAATCTGCTGTTTCGCGCAGGGTATAGTGAACCAGAAGCTGCAGCCGTCCCCATCATGGCTCTCCATGCCGATATCGCCCTGCATTTGCTCAACCAATTTTTTGCAAATAGCAAGGCCCAGCCCAGTGCCACCAACTACTCGTGTGATAGAGGCATCGCCTTGAACAAATGCTGAAAACAAGCGCGTTTGTTGCTCAGGGCTGATGCCTATTCCAGTGTCTTTGATGTTAAAACGTAGCAACAGGTTGTTGTCCGTCTCGTTTTCTGCCGAAATCCGCACGACAACATTGCCTTTTTCTGTGAATTTTATGGCGTTATCGATCAGGTTAATCAGGACTTGTTTTAGTCTGGCGGAGTCGCCAATCAATGCTTGATGCGCGTTGCATTTTATAATCGGAAGAATATCTAACCCTTTACTCATCGCGCGTCGTTGAAGCAACTGAAGTGCATATTCCATGCATTCGTGAACCGTAAAGGGCACGTGTTGTAAAACCATTTTTCCTAAATCTAGTTTAGAAAAATCAAGAATGTTGTTGATAATGCCGAGGAGGCCATCCGCTGCTTGTGCAATGGTATTGACATAGTTCCGTTGCATATCATTGATGGGTGTGCGTCCCAATAACTGGGTGAAGCCAATGATGGCGTTCATTGGTGTTCGAATTTCGTGGGTGATGTTGGCGAGAAATTCTGTTTTTACGCGACTCGCATGCACAGCTTGTAAGCGCGCAGCGTCCAATTCGATATTTTGTTGTTCAAGAGCACTCTGCACAGCTAGCGATGCTTGATGTTTTCTCGTTTGCGTTTCAATTTCAATTTGCGACGTCACGTCTACGGCAATACCAGTAATGCGTCGCAATTGGCCGTTTGGATCATAAACCGGAAAAGCACGATCGCGAATCCAACGGATAGTGCCATCAGTGCGAATAATTCGATATTCTTTGTCAAAGCCGATGACCTTATCCTTGGCTGTCAATTCAAGCATTTGAGCGCGGTCGTCAGGATGGATCGCCAACAGCCACGAGGCAGGATCATCGTAAAGACTTTGGCAGGAGCGGTCGAATATTTCCTCGTAAGCCGGACTAACATAGATTATTTTACTGCGATCCGGAGACACCATCCAAAAAACGTTTTGAATGTTTTCCGCTATGTCGCGAAAGATTTGTTCGCTTTCCCATAGCGCTTCCCTCGCGCGTTTTTTTTCCGATACATCGAAGAACGTGACCACCGCGCCGATGATGTTTGAGTCGTTTAAAATGGGATGAGACCAATACTCAATTGGCACTAAGCGGTTATCCTGGCGTAATACATAGGTAGCATCAGAATGCCTTCTGTCGCCTGTCTGCAGCACAGCATAATAGGGGCTATCCTGCACCGGTATCAGTGTGCCTTCGCGCGTGGTATGGCTGATAACCTCCGCGATGGGTCGTCCAATTATTGCTTTCGCATCTGGGTAGCCCAATAGTTGTGCGCAAGCAGCATTGGCAAAAATACACACGCAATGAGTGTCGATGCCGTAAATGGCTTCGGCCGTGGATTCCAGCAACAGTCTTACACGTTCTTCGCTAGCCTTCAGATCTTGGTCGTATTGGTGAAGTCGCGTTGAAGCATTGTTAAACGCATGGGCTAGGGCCGTAATTTCAACCGACTCGTCTTTAACCTGAAGTTGTTCACCCAGATGGTGATGGAGTTTGTCGGCAAAGGTGCGTAGTCGTTGTAGCGTTTTGATGCGGGGACTAAGAAACTGCAGCAAAAGAAGCACACTGATCGCTAATGCCCCTAAGCCAACGAGTACACTTTTGCGTTGGATATCCTGTTGTAAACGATTTATCGCCTGGATGCTATAAACAGCGCGTATCCAACCTAAGGTGCCTTTGGGTATTAACGGACTCCAAAGGATTATGTCATGGCCACTAAACTCCATGCGCGAATTCGACAAATTGGGCGGGACAATAGATATATTGCGAAAGCGAGTCTTAGCACGCTCCCCCAGTTCACGTCCAACGTCAGTGACCACCAATCCGTCATGACTGATAACCTGGATTTCATGCAAAGGACCGCTATCTACAGCGGTGAGGAGATTTTTCTCCAGGGCGATAAAATCATTAGCTAACAGGTGTGCGGCAAGATTGGCGGCCAAAGACTGCACCACCAACTCGGCCTGGCTGCGTGTCAATTCATTTGCTGCACGTGCCTGAATGCGCGCCGTATACCAGCCGTAGCCAATAATGGGCGGTAGCATACAAATTGCCGCCAAGAGACTAAGTTGCGTGCTTAATCGCTTTGGTGTAAGGGCTCTGACAAGTGAACGAGCAAACAAGAATGGACCTAATGCGTATCAGTGGGAGTAAGCGAGTCGCCCAAGTCTACACCTTCAAGCGATTGATAATCTCTAGCATAATCGGCGGGCACTGGCGTTTCAATATTTACCGCCTTGAGCAACGCACGGCCTTCCTCGTCGTTAGTGAGGTTTCGCAGCGCACTAGCGATGCGCGTTACCACTTCTTTGGGCACCCGCGGGTGGGCAATGAAAGGATGTGAGGGCAAATCGGGTGTTTCATATAAAATCCGCAATTGCGATTTTAATTCCTCAGGCTCCAAATTGAACGTCCCTGCAACGCCACCACCAGCGACAAATTTACCCAAAAATACGCCGCGGTAGACATTCTCATGCGTGCCAGCATACTCAGGCGTGAATTTTATATGTTCCTTATGAATCAACAGTGCTTGCGGATAAAGTGAGGCGCCAAAAGCTTTTGGGCTGGGGAACACGATGGATTTTCCGTTGAGATCTTGTACCGAGGTTAAAGCGCTGTCTTTACGCGTGACGATAATACCCTTAAGCGGTTTAGCATCACGTATCAAGGGAGTGTAGTTGTGCAAACGTCGGGCATGGATCGCGTCGTAAGCATTCAGGTAAGCGAAGTCGGGCATGCCTGCGGAAATCTCGGACTGGAACTGGATGCGGGTGTGATACACCCTCAATTCCAGGTTGATGCCGGTATCTTTTTTAATCCGGGCAAGCAGCGGTCCCCATGTCTCCGCCAGGGTCAATGTCGATAACTGCGGTGCGCGGGCGACTATATAGGTGGGTTCAGCCGCTCGCGTGGCTGCGACGTGAATCAAGAAAACGCTGCACAGGAGCAGGCATATTGTTAAGGGTGATAGTTTCATTTTTACGAGACCTTCGTTTCTATTTTTGCTGGACTGGCAAAAATTACTGTGGTGTCTTCTTGTTCGGCGTCATCAGTGCTAATGCAAACTGGCGTGTAAGAATATACTAAAACTGACTGCAGCAACAAAAAGGGGGTGTGATTCTTGAGTAAAATACAAATTGTCGAAGCGACAGCGCGCATCA
>JANPPH010000026.1:0-3029 GCA_031428395.1 Gammaproteobacteria bacterium | reverse complement strand
AAACGGTTTGGATTATGACCTCAATACAACCTTAGGCAAAATCTGCATGGAGATGCTGGCGTTACGCATAGGGGGATATTACAAATACTACGGCAACAAATTGATGCCGCTGGATCTCTATGATCACTTTAGTAATCATATCGTACTATCCAAAAAAATCGGCAATGAATTTAAATCCATCGCCTGTGTTAGGTATATTAGTTTATCTAGATGCATAGAAAACGATTTTGTTTTTCTGCCGCTATCTCGTATTTCTTCAACATCAAACGCAGAATTGGAACACCATATCAATCATCTTATTCTCAATAATAAAAATGACAGTAATGATTTTATCTATAACTCTGGCTTGACTATTCACCCTTCTGTTACGTGCAGTAAGGAGAAACGCTCTATTATTAAATACATCGTCGGTGCAGCGTTGAACTGCCACAAAGACGCTGGCAATAGAAAATTTATAATATCCGCCATTGCCAAAGTTAAAACAGACCGATTATTCATTAAGCTTGGTTTTAAACCGATATGTGGCAATCCATACTACGTCTATAAAGGCTTGGAGAGTGAGCAATTCATGATTCTAATGTTTGATGGGGGCAATGATTTATCAGAAGAATGGATTGAGGATACAAGAAAGTTGTGGAGTGCGCGCTTTGAGTTTGAGAGACAGAAAATGGTGGCGTAAATAAATTATTTAACTATTTGAACTGGCGATGTAGTTAGCTTTATACTCTTGCCCTCATGGTGCTCGTTTAAGAAGTTATAAAAAGCGAGATCATCGCACTCCTGATAACTCAGAGACGTCGCTGAGGCGACCGACCGACGTGAAGATGGGATGGCGCGATGAAGCAATCGCTCGCTACGCGCTGAACGCGTGTCTACGGCAACTCAGAGTGATCAGGGGTTGGAAAACTCTAGTCTGTTTCTCTGGGCTAATGCATTGGGGCGAGATGTGTTTAGGGAAATATTGGCTAGCTCGATCAGGATATTCAGTTAACTTTTAATCAAGGGAATTTATGGATAACGCAGCATACGACTCCTATTACAAGAGGGCTGAAGTAAAACACTACAAGACTGATGACGCGTCGATCGCTGTTAGAGTTTATGGGGCTGGCCCCGCCTTAATTTTGGTCCACGGTTTTCCCACGCACGGATACACGTGGAGAAAACTGCTGCCGAAGCTTGCCGAGAAATTTACCTGCTACGTGGTTGATCTCCCTGGTTTAGGTGATAGCGTATGGACTTCAAACACCGATTTTACCTTTACAGGCCAAGCGCGGCGTTTAGCAAAACTCCTTGGGATGTTATCGGTCAAAGAATGCGCAATCCTGGCGCAAGATACAGGCGCTACGGTGAGTCGTTTAGTTGCGGCGGCAGAGCCGAAAAAAATTAAGAAATTGGCACTCATAAACACAGAAATGCCAAACCACCGACCACCGTGGATTCCGCTTTATCGAACCCTCGCCAAACTGCCCGGCTCAAATACAATGTTCAGGCTTATATTCGCGTCCCCGATAGTTAGAACTTCAATGGGCCTGAAGGGATTTTATTCCAGCTCAAGCCTGCTGCGCGATCCGAGCTCCTTAGCGCCTTATGTAAAACCGTTGGTGAATTCAGCGAAAAAAATGGCAGGGGCGCTGGGTTACTTAAAGGGGATAGAATGGAATGTGGTCGACGATCTCGTCTCAACGCATAAACGTATTGAGGCGGATACGATGATTATTTGGGGTGAAGACGATAAAATATTCCCGGTCGACATCGCGGAAAAAATGTCGAAGCAGTTTAAGGCCAATACTCAGTTCATACGAATTCCGAAAACGGAATTAATGCCGCACGAGGAAAAGCCAGAGCAAGTCTTAGAATATGTAATCCCGTTCTTTTTGAAGAATTAAACCCAGATTATCCATTAGCCTCGTAGCGAGGGTGCGCAACGCACTGAATCTGGGCGGGAAAAGTTGAAAAACGTTCGGAGGCGTAGTCACTCTACGGTGACAGAATTTTTTTCAATTTTGCCCGCCCATATTCAGTGCGTTGTGCAGCCGCAGTAGAGTGCTAATGGATAATCTGGGTTTAATTGCTATTGGCTCGCACCAGCGACGCCACCGCCTTTTTGTGTGTCGATTCCTTGTATTTTAAAAATGTGGGATCAGAGTTAGGTATTAAGCGGTGCAAGGTTAATTTAGCCTGCCGGTTTTGTCCGCAGATGAGACCGGCAGACTAGATTTGCGCTGGGATAGTCGACCGTCCGACGAGATATTGCAGACAGCCAAAGTTTACTCCCTAGAGCATTACAACCATAGGGTAATCCACTTCTCACATCAACCATCAAAAAAGTCTTACAACCAAAAGCAACTATTAGCCCTATCAAGCGGAAGCCAGACGGCTTAGTCTTCCCCTCTATGACCACTGCTCGCCAACATCTACTTCATCTCGATAGCACACCGTACTATCGTAAGCGCTCCACCAACCCCAGACCTGTCGCCTGATTTCACAACCACATCCTTGCACCCTCTAAAACGAGAAGGAGCGAGCATGAAGATGGGAACGGAATTTTGGGTGGGGCATGTGGCGGCGGCCACGCTTGAAACCATGTCGGCGAGTGAGTATGCGAGGCGGCACGGCATCTCGGTGGCGGCCTTGTATTATTGGCAGCACAAGCTAAAAGCCGCCACCGTTGGCCTACCCAAAGAAGTATCGACGCATGCCAAGGCAGCGCACGCCAGTCAATTCGTGGCACTACGCGTAACGGATACGGTTGCTGTGCAGCGCCCAAGTCTGTGTGCCTTGGTGTTGCTATCCGACATGCGCCTGGAGATGGAGGCGCTGCCATCGCCGGAATGGCTGGCCGCACTGGCGCGCGCTGTACACGCCACACAAGGAGCACGCTAATGCATCCGGGCTGCTCGATCGAGCACGTGTATTTGTGCCGGGAGCCCATCGACTTTCGCAAATCAATCAACGGGCTGAGCATACTGGTCGAGCAGGCACTGGAATTGAACCCGTTCGGCAGCGCGCTGACTGTGTTCATCAATCGC
>JANPPH010000025.1:0-7777 GCA_031428395.1 Gammaproteobacteria bacterium | reverse complement strand
ACGCACTGAATCTGCGCGAGAAAAGAAGAAAAACAGTCTGTCACCGTAGAGTGACTACGCCTTCGACTGTTTTTCATCTTTTCTCGCCCATCTTCAGCACCTTGCGCACCCTCGCTACGAGGCTAATGGAAAATCTGGGTTTAATAGCGGCCAAATGACCCCTATTGGATGTTAAATGAAAAAGAGAAGTGAAACCTTGGTTCTGCTCAGTGCGATCCGGACGGGTCGGACCAAAGCTATACCAACAACGGCGCATAGATGAATGCCGATTTGTACTCGTTCTTGCCCTGCGCAATCTTTTCACCAGCAGCTACCTCGTTTAGCGATTTAACACCCCTAACAGGAGCGCAAGATACTGAGCATAGCGATCCTTTTGGTGATGTTCGGCTACAGCCTTGCAGCGAACCGAACACCAAGCAAAAATCTCCGCTAGACCCAGTAAATTATGCGTTTGGACCTAATTGCCGTTCAAAAAATTTATGCTGCTGAGACCACGCGAATAGTCACGCGCGCATTCACATCAGGATGCAGGTGAATTTCAACTTCGGTATCGCCGATATTACGGATAGGCCCGCCTGGCATGCGCACTTCTTGCTTTTTAATCGCGACACCTGCTTTGCTTACCGCCTCAGCGATATCGGTAGTGCCGATCGAACCGAACAACTTGCCTTCGTCACCGGCCTTGCTGCTTACGCTCACAACCATGTTATTGAGTTTTTCGCAACGTGCTTGCGCGGCACTTAAATTCTCCGCAGAGGCTTTCTCAAGTTCAGCGCGTCGAGCGTCGAACTTGGCACGATTTGCTGTTGTGGCAGGAACTGCTTTGCCGCGAGGAATTAAGTAATTACGACCATACCCGGCTCTAACGGAAACCGCATCGCCCAAACTTCCCAAATTCGTGACCTTCTCTAACAATATAACTTGCATGGGTTATCTACCTCTATAAAAAACGTCGATCAGTAATTGTTACTTTAGTACCTAAAATGCTGCTGAAGCCGCAAATGGATCTGTCCGCTATGCTTGGGGCTTTGCACCAAAACGAACGCGAAAATCCACCCATCGATCTGTTAAGCCTAAAACCGCCACCAATGCGGCTGCATGCGGCACTATAAACAATAATGCATATAGCGCAATTAACCATGCAACATGACGGCCTGTCTTGGCGATAACTGCGTGGACAATTGCCGTCCCCTGCAACAGATAAACTGAGCCTAAGACAATCAGCACGTCGATCACAAACCGAAGCGCACTACCATTGGTAAAAATGGTGACCGCCAACAATGCAATGGTAACAAATGCCAACGGGCTACCCAGGCGTAACTGCAAAAATTCCTCTTTAAAACCACCCGGGTTATACAACATGGCCTGGACGGAACGGGCGATGAATACGCTCATTAACGCGCTAATCATCATTCCGGCGCTCATTAACCCGGTCATAACGGAAGCCATCGTCCGCAACCCACGCTCGAATTGTTCGGGGCCAACACCCATTGCCCCGCTGCCTTCGAAGGCAGGTTTAATAAATCGATTTAATTCGCCATACCACCATGCCGCTGTATCACCCAATGCCACATGGACAGCAATGACCCCAAAGACGCCCATTAATGCTGCTACGGTGGTAACCAGTGCCAAAGAAACACTGTTTCGCAATATCACCGCCAGCAACCAAACCGGCAACAGAATAAAGGCCACTGACACTAAAAAAGTCACTGACAGAGTGGTTCCCCACGCCGAGAAAAAGGCTAGGACGCCGAGTATCAGCCCTGCTGCAAGGGTGACTATCACACCCTCTAGCGCGCCTTTGCGCAAGGTCACCAAACCAATGACCGCGCCGGTGACAATATTCATGGGCGGCAGCAACAACAAGCCCGCCGCCCAGCATATTAGTACCACCAGTATCGCTGGAGCGCGACCGCGCATTATGTACGACGCAAGCGCCTTCAACGCTCAAATACCTTTAGTTGTATAGTCGATGTCACAACGTTGCTGCTAGTTGCCTTGCAACGTTCGCTACTACTACTATCAATGGGAATCGCTATACGGCAACAATGCCAAAAACCGCGCGCGCTTGATAGCCGTAGCCAACTGACGCTGGTACCTTGCCTTCGTGCCGGTTATGCGGCTGGGCACAATTTTCCCGGTTTCAGAGACATAGCTCTTTAACGTGGCAATGTCTTTGTAATCAATTTCTTTAACGCCTTCGGACGTGAAACGGCAAAACTTTTTACGACGAAAATAACGGGCCATAATTCCTCCAAAACTGATTATTACGCTTTGAGCGCCGGGGCAGAAGCAGAAGTAACACCATCATCGACTGTATCTTCTTCAGTCTCTTCAATGTCACTTGCGGCAGAACCTTCACCCGACCAACGTTCCCTGCCAGCATCCTGACCGCCATCGTCGCGCTCATCTTTGCTCTTGATCAGCGGAGACGCATCGATAACGGGCTCGTCACGGGCGATAATCAGATTACGCACGACCGCATCGTTAAAGCGGAAGGCATGACTCAGCTCGTCTAGAACGGTCTGGCTGCATTCGATGTTCATCAGCACGTAATGGGCTTTGTGAATTTTATTTATAGGATAGGCAAGCTGACGCCGACCCCAATCTTCCAGACGGTGAATCTTGCCGCTCTCGCCTTCGATCATGGCGCGATAACGCTCAATCATGGCGGGAACTTGTTCGCTCTGGTCAGGGTGGACCAGAAACACGATTTCATAATGCTTCATAAATAAAGCTCCTTACGGTTTTAGCAGCCTTTCGCCTCACGAAAGGCAAGGAGAAACGCGAAGATCGCGTCTGACAGTGCAAAACAGAGTATTTTAATAGAATTGGCGGGTTTATGCAATTTAGGTATTGATGGCTGTTCTATAGAGTAGCCGGATTCGTCGTTCTGCGCGAAATCGGGAATCCAGCAATAGGGGCCCTCTAAAACTTCAAATTCCCATCATTCCCGCCTTCACGCGAAAAACGGATTTTTATAGGCGCCCTTAATGATAATTTTCCAGACAACCGCTAATTCCCAATGGCGTACTATTTTTTTCGGTCGCCGCCTGCCACCTGACGTTGGCGTAGTACCTCGTACAAACAAATTCCCGTGGCAACCGAAACATTCAAGCTTTCAACCTGACCCAACATTGGAATACGCACCAAGCTGTCACAATGCTCCTTCGTCAGACGCCGTAGGCCACTTTCTTCAGCACCCAACACCAACCCTATTGGACCTTGCAAGTCGGCCTCATAGACTTCCATGTCCGCTTCTCCGCTCGCGCCAACTAACCAGACGCCTTTATCTTTGCAATATCTTAGGGTGCGAGCGAGATTTGTCACCTGGATAAACGGCACACTTTCGGCCCCGCCGCAGGCTACTTTCCGCACCGCGGCGGTAAGTCCTGTGGCGCGATCGCGTGGGGCGATCACAGCGTGGACTCCAGCAGCGTCGGCTGTGCGTAGACATGCGCCTAGATTGTGCGGATCTTGAACACCATCCAAGACCAGCAGTAATAGCGTTTTACCGTGCTGTTCGATGAGGCGTTCAAGGTCGTGCTCACTGTAGACTGGCGCTGAATTGATGCGACCTACTACACCTTGGTGACGCAGATTGGTCGCGAGACGGTCAACTTCCGCCAACGCCACAAAGTGCAGCGGAATGACTTGGGTTGTTGCTACGTCAATCAATGAACGCAAGCGCGCATCGTTGCGACGACCGCTATCTACCCACAACTCTGCGACGTGCCCATCGCGCGTTAATGCCGCATTAACAGCATGGATCCCACAAACTAGCCGCTCGGGATTCATGCACGTCGAGACTTTGGGGACGGTGCTGTTGTTTGCATCCCCGCAATTTCAAAATCAATTTTCTTGTCGTCGAGATTGACGCGCATCACTTTAACTTTAATTTGATCGGTCAGACGATACATCATTTTGGTACGCTCGCCGACTAAGCGATGCTTCGCTGAATCAAAATGGTAATAGTCGTTTTGTAGCGCCGTCACGTGAACTAAGCCTTCGATGTAGATATTTTTTAGCTGCACGAAAATACCGAAGCTTGTGACGGCGCTAATGGTGCCCTCAAATTCCTCGCCCACTTTGCCTTGCATGAATTCGCATTTAAGCCAATCCACTGCGTCACGCGTCGCCTCATCGGCACGCCGTTCAGTCATTGAGCAATGCTCGCCACTGAGCAACATATCAGCATTGGTATAGACAAACGGTTTCTTCGGTTCGCTTGCGAGCAGATGTCTAATGGCGCGATGCACCAAGAGATCGGGGTAGCGACGGATGGGTGAAGTGAAGTGGGTATACGCTTCGAAAGCCAAGCCGAAATGGCCATTATTTTCTGGCGTATAAACAGCCTGACTTAGGCTGCGCAGCAAGACAGTTTGGATAAGACTGCGATCGGGACGTTCACGTACTTCGTCAAGTAATTTGGCATAATGCTTAGGCTCAGGATCGTCGCCCCCACCCAAGCGTAAACCTAATTCACGCAAAAACGCACGCACGTCGGCGAGCTTCTCCGGCGACGGGCCCAAATGCACTCGGTATACCGCGGGTTGTTCCTGCGTAAGCAGAAAATCTGCTGCCGCAACATTGGCCGCAATCATAAATTCTTCGATCATGCGGTGCGCGTCATTGCGCACTACGGGAACGATAGCTTGTATCTTGCGATCGTCGCCGAATACGATGCGCGTTTCAACCGTTTCAAAGTCGATAGTACCGCGCTTTTGACGCTGCACTTGTAGCGCTTTATACAAGGCATAAAGCTCTTCCAAATGCGGCACTATTTTTTTATAGCGACTCAGCTCTTTGCTGTCGCGCTCAACCACCATGGCAGCAACAGAGGTGTATGTAAGGCGCGCATGCGAACGCATAACGCCCTCGAAGAAACGGTAGTCGCGCACTTTTCCCGCAGCCGTAACGAACATTTCGCAAACCATGCAAAGGCGGTCTTCGTCAGGATTGAGAGAACACAATCCGTTCGACAGCACTTCGGGCAACATTGGAATAACGCGACCTGGAAAATACACGGAATTGCCGCGATTGCGTCCCTCGTTATCAAGGGCGGTAGCAGGAGCCACATAGTGCGACACGTCAGCAATAGCGACTAACAAGCGCCACCCTTTGCCATGCTTTTCACAATACACCGCATCGTCAAAATCGCGCGCATCTTCACCATCGATGGTCACCAACGGCACGTCACGCAAATCTACCCTGCCATGCTTCGCTGCCTCCGGCACGCGCGGGATAAGTGTGCTGATCTCCTCCAATACGGAATCAGGCCACTCGTGCGGCAATTCATAAGACCGCATCGCGATATCTATTTCCATGCCGGGCGCTAAGTGATTGCCGACAATCTCTATCACTTTACCAATCGGCTGCGAACGCCAGCTTGGTTGCTCGATAATTTCGGCCACCACAATTTGCCCATCCTGCGCGCCGCCGTGACCGTCTTCCTTAAGCGCCAAATCTTGATGAATGCGTTTATTGCTTGGGATAACAAAACCTAGGCCATGTTCCACAACGTAACGCCCCACCACGCGATGATTAGCCCGTTCCAGCACGTCAACTAAAGCGCCCTCACGGCGACCGCGTCGGTCGACGCCCGCTTTACGCACTACGGCACGATCACCGTGTAATAGCGAGCGCATTTGTTTAGGGGAAAGGTATAGGTCCTCACCACCTTCGTCGGCGACAAAAAAACCATAGCCATCGGGGTGCCCAACGACGCGGCCGCACACCAAATCCATCTTGCTCACTAGGCCATATCCGCCACGGCGGTTTTGGATTATCTGGCCATCAAGCTCCATCGCGCGCAGACGCCGAGATAGCGCATCCACATCGCGATCTTCCGACAGGGTCAGCGCCTTGCAAACCTGTTCAATATCCAGCGGCGTACCGGCTTCCTGCAACAACTCTTGTATGCATTCGCGGCTAGGGATAGGGTGCTCGTATTTATCCCGTTCGCGGTCAGCGAAGGGGTCTTGTTTATTCAGGCGCTTGGCCATAAATAAAAATCCTTTCTTGGAGAAGATTGCGAAAGGCTGCTTGTTGCGACAGCCTCTGCCGAGGGCTAATTTCCACATAATTAATAGGCGTTGACAATATTGCCATCTATTGTTATTTTTTCTGGTTTCGTGCTGCCGTAATATTCTGTAAAGCCGAGGTGGCGAAATTGGTAGACGCACTAGCTTCAGGTGCTAGCGGGGGCAACTCCGTGGAGGTTCAAGTCCTCTCCTCGGCACCACTTTAATCTAACAAACCATCTCTAACAGTAAAACCCGTATTATACATTGATTTTCAATGGAATTTGTGGGTTTCTAGATTTTTTCTTGCGTGACACCCTCAAAACGACAGCATGCCCGCACGGCAGGAATAACTCAAATAGCACCTCTGCGAACCAGACCACCTAAGCAACTAAATTGGCAGCTCATTTGGGACTAGTGGAAATGGTCTCTGCCCTGTGGCTAAGCAGGGCTAGCTGACGAGTTTTGAGGCTACACTCTGACAAGATGCTTCATCGCACTCCTAGTCCGGACAACATGCCACGTTGACTGCGATGCGCGCGAGCCATTTTTCAATCAAATGGGTGACGTACTACGATGGTTTCATCGCGATCCGGACCGGTTGAAATAATGTCGATAGGTGCCTCGACGATCTCGCTGATACGCTCAAGGTACGCGCGCGCGTTCAGCGGCAAATCAGCCAAACGTTTCACGCCGACGGTAGATTCTTTCCAGCCCGGCAGATCAATATAGACTGGCTCGCAGGATGCGAATGCCTCGGCGCTCAATGGCTGTGTCATACTCTTTTCGCCGTTGCACTGATAACTTACGCACAAGCGGATAAACTCTAAGCCGTCCAAAACGTCCATTTTAGTAATGCATAAACCCGATACGCTATTGATTTGAATAGAACGGCGTAATGCTACCGCGTCAAGCCAACCGCAGCGGCGCGGTCGACCCGTAGTCGAGCCAAATTCATGGCCGCGTTTCGCCAAATGCGCGCCTGCTTCATCGAACAACTCCGTCGGAAACGGACCAGAACCCACGCGCGTCGTGTAAGCCTTGGTTATGCCTAACACATAATCCAAATCGCAAGGGCCGACACCACTGCCCGTTGCCGCACTTCCTGCCGTGGTGTTGGATGATGTGACAAAAGGATAAGTACCATGATCAATGTCTAGCAGAGAGCCTTGCGCACCTTCGAACAACACATCTTCGCCACGCTGCTGACAGGCGTGCAACCACTCTGGCACATCAACTATCAGAGGTTTGATCTGCTCGGCGAGGGCCAGACTTTCATCTAATACTTTTTGGTAGGACACCGGCTCGACTTTAAAATAATGCTGCAAAGTAAAGTTGTGGTATTCGAGTACTTCTTCTAATTTGGTAGCGAAACGTTCTTGATGAAAAAGATCTTCCAACCGCAAACCACGGCGCGAGACTTTATCTTCGTAGGCCGGCCCAATGCCGCGACCCGTTGTACCAATCGCCCCTTTGCCACGCGCCTTCTCTCGAGCAAGGTCCAACACCACATGGTAGGGCAAAATTAACGGGCAGGCAGCGCTGATTTTCAGACGCTCGCGCACTGGCACATTTTTGCCTTCCAGCATGCGAATTTCCTGGAGCAAAGCATCAGGTGACACCACCACGCCGTTACCAATAAAGCACGTTACTCCTTCACGCAAAATACCGGAAGGTATAAGGTGAAGAACAGTTTTTTGTCCAGCGATAACAAGGGTGTGGCCAGCGTTATGACCACCTTGGAAGCGCACCAC
>JANPPH010000024.1:0-6464 GCA_031428395.1 Gammaproteobacteria bacterium | reverse complement strand
GTTTCGTATGGCGCTTTACCATATTTATGTTCTCAACAACCAAGCGCTCATTGGGCAGAACGCGAACTACATCCCCACGCTTGCCCTTATCTTTCCCGGTAATAACGAGAACATCGTCGCCCTTCTTAATTTTATGCATTTCTCAAATATTCCATAATAAAGTTTCAGGCCTTACAATACCTCAGGCGCCAAAGATACGATTTTCATAAATTGTTCGGTGCGCAGCTCCCGTGTGACAGGCCCAAAAATGCGGGTCCCCACCGGCTGTAATTGGTTGTTGAGCAACACCGCAGCATTAGTATCAAAACGAAGGATCGAGCCGTCTGGTCGACGAACTCCGTGCCTCGTTCGAACTACCAATGCGTTATATACTTCGCCTTTTTTCACTTTTCCACGCGGTATAGCTTCTTTAATGCTTACCTTAATCACGTCTCCGATACTCGCATACCGACGATTACTGCCGCCCAACACCTTGATACACATCACACGGCGTGCACCACTGTTGTCTGCTACATCCAGTGTTGACTGCATCTGAATCATAAACTTCTCCGATTAAAATCTTTGTCTGTTTCCACGCCTTTAGTCTGCAATTGCCCGCCGGACAACTTCAACCAAGCGCCAAGCCTTTGTTTTCGAAATCGGCCGACACTCGCTAATAGTTACTAGATCTCCCTCAGCACATTCATTTTTCTCATCATGGGCGTGAATCTTAGTAGACCTTTTAATGTATTTATTATAGAGAGGATGACGTACCGTTCTTTCCACCAACACGGTAATCGACTTATCCATTTTGTTACTGGTAACGCGACCTCTAACAGTCCGAACTACCATGTTTTCTTGTTCACTCATGGAGCAATACCCGCTTTCTCTCTCAATACTGTTTTTAGTCGAGCAATGTTGCGCCGAACCAAATTCACTTGATGATTTTTCGCCAATTGGCCAGCCCCGGCCTGCATTCGGAGATTAAAGTGCTCTCTTAATAACCCTCGAAGCTCTACATTCAAATCAGCTACACTCTTCGATCTAAAGTCCGCTGCACTCATTACATCACCGTCCGCGTAACAAACGTTGTCTGAATAGGCAATTTCGCAGATGCGAGTTTAAATGCTTCTCGCGCTATCTGCTCAGTAACACCTTCCATCTCATAAAGAACATGCCCGGGTTTAATCTGGGCTACCCAGTACTCAACATTTCCCTTACCGCTACCCATGCGGACTTCGAGCGGCTTCTTACTAATAGGTTTATCTGGGAAGATTCGAATCCAGATTTTTCCGCCGCGCTTAACGTGCCTCGTCATGGCCCGCCTCGCTGCTTCAATCTGACGAGCAGTTAAACGACCTCTGGAAATCGCCTTTAGACCAAACTCGCCAAAGCTCACCTTGTTGCCGCGCGTAGCGTTCCCGCGATTACGGCCTTTCATTTGTTTACGGAACTTGGTTCTCTTTGGCTGCAACATGACCCATCACCCCTTTTCTTAACTCGCGATCTTCTCAGATGAACTAGGGTTCGACTCGTCAACGCGGTCAAACACCTCGCCTTTGAAGATCCAAACTTTAATGCCTATGATGCCAGACGGTGTGTGTGCTTCCGCAAAGCCGTAATCAATATCGGCTCGTAGCGTATGTAAGGGCACGCGACCTTCACGATACCACTCTGTGCGAGCGATTTCAGCGCCGTTCAACCGACCACCTAGGTTGATTTTAATGCCCTGGGCTCCCAAACGCATCGCATTTGTAACAACACGTTTCATGGCGCGTCGAAACATTATTCTACGCTCCAACTGCTGCCCAACACTTTCTGCTACCAACTGCGCGTCAAGCTCGGGCTTGCGAATTTCTTCAATATTTACGTGAACTGTAGCCAAAGGGAGTCGCATCATATCTGCGATCTCTTTTCGGAGCGCCTCAATGTCCTCACCTTTTTTTCCAATCACAACACCGGGCCGCGCCGTGTGAATGGTGATTCTCGCATTACGCGCGGGCCGCTCGATCTGAATTCTACTCACTGACGCATGCGCGAGCTTTTTGCGCAAAAACTCCCTAACACTGAGATCGGTGAAAAGGTAGTCGGCATAATTCTTGCTATCCGCATACCACTTCGACGTCCAATCTTTCACGATTCCAAGTCGAAACCCGGTCGGATTTACTTTTTGTCCCATTGGAGCCTCTTACGCTTTGTCCGCTACCGCCACGGTAATGTGGCTGGTGCGCTTTAAAATCCGATTCGCTCGGCCTTTTGCTCTAGCACTGACTCGCTTATAACTTGGGCCTTCATCTACCCAAATTCGGGAGACTCGCAGCTCGTCCACGTCAGCGCCTTCGTTATGCTCTGCATTTGCGACAGCGGACTCAAGCAACTTTTTGATAACCTCTGCAGCATCTTTCTGCTTAAAAGTTAGCGTCTGTAATGCTCGCTCAACTGGCAAACCCCGAATCAAATCGGCCACTAATCGCGCTTTTTGAGGAGATAATCTCGCAAACCTTAATTTGGCGATGGCTTCCATCTAAACAACCTCACTTCGCTTTTTTGTCGCCTGAATGGCCTTTAAATGTGCGGGTTGCCGCAAATTCTCCGAGCTTATGGCCAACCATGTTCTCACTCACCAATACCGGAATATGCTGTCTACCGTTATGAACCGCCATGGTCAAACCAACCATATCTGGCATCACCGTGGAACGGCGGGACCAGGTCTTAATGGGCCTTTTGCTACTTGTTTTGATTGACTCTTCCACCTTTTTAACAAGGTGTAAATCAATAAACGGTCCCTTCTTAATTGAACGTGCCACCGTGAATTCCTCAGTAAATCGCTATACTCTACGACGGCGCACTATCATACCAGCAGTGCGCTTGTTCCGTCTTGTTTTATGGCCCTTAGTTGGTTGACCCCACGGTGATACGGGATGTCGCCCACCTTTTGTGCGGCCTTCTCCTCCACCGTGAGGATGATCAACGGGGTTCATTGCTGTACCTCTAACCGTTGGGCGAATACCGCGCCACCGCATCGCACCAGCTTTGCCGTAAGAACGCAACGAATGCTCCTCATTGCCTACTTCACCAATCACGGCTCTGCAATCTGCTAAAACTTTCCGAATTTCGCCAGAACGAAGACGCACAGTCGCATAAACACCCTCTCGCGCAACCAACTGAACCGAAGCACCAGCGCTGCGTGCCAGCTGGGCGCCCTTTCCGGGCTTCAGCTCGATACAATGAAGAGTCGCACCAACTGGGATATTGCGAATTGGGAGGCAGTTTCCCATTTTTATCGGAGCATCCGGCCCCGACACAATTTCTTTGCCAGTCTCAATCCCTTTTGGTGCAATAATGTAACGCCGCTCGCCATCTGCATAGAGCACTAAAGCGATATTTGCACTACGACCTGGGTCATATTCAAGACGCTCAACCCGACCTACGATGCCGTCCTTATTTCGCTTAAAGTCTACTATTCTATAATGTTGCTTGTGGCCCCCACCTTGATGCCGAACGGTGATGCGACCTAGATTGTTGCGACCAGCCCGCCTAAGTTTCTTCTCGACCAGCGGACCAAAGGGCTCACCCTTAAATAAATCAGGGTTAACCACTTTTACGACGGCACGACGCCCTGGAGAGGTCGGCTTTACTTTGATTAATGCCATTTCCTTAACCCTTACTCACGCGATGCCGCTATTGAGGACCCAAGAAGTTGATGTCATGACCTTCCCGCAATGTTACGTAGGCTTTTTTCCAGCCACTACGTCGCCCTAACATGCCACCAAAACGTTTTACTTTTCCAGCGACATTACAAACTTGAACGCTATCCACTTCTACGTTGAACATTAATTGGACCGCGAGCTTTATATCGTTACGGTTTGCGCTTGTTGCGACTTTGAACACGAACTGGCGATGCCGCTCCGCAGCCGACGTGCTTTTTTCCGAGACATGCGGCGCTAGAATTACCTTCATCAAGCTTTCTTGACTCATGCTAATCTCTCTTCCAAATACTTTATCGCAGAAACCGTCGCTACAATTTTATCAAAGCCCACTAGGCTGACCGGATCGACAGCCTCAACATCCAAGACGTCGACTCTAATCAAATTTCTCGATGCGAGGAATAAATTTTCACTGATTTCATTGGAGATAAGTAACACCTTGTCTTGACCAAAATCTATCAGCTGCTTAACTAGCGCCGCTGTTTTTGGCGTCTCCGAGGCGAACTCAGCGACCACCACTAATCTTTCCTGGCGGATTAGTTCAGAAAAAATGGACCGAAGGGCGCCGCGATACATTTTTTTATTAATTTTTTGAGAATAATTCGCTGGGACCGCAGCAAAAGTTTTGCCGCCGCCGCGCCATAGTGGGCTTCTAATGCTGCCTGCGCGAGCGCGTCCTGAACCCTTTTGTTTCCAGGGCTTTATTCCACCACCTCTAACTTGCGTCCGTGTCTTTTGCGCGTGGGTGCCCGAGCGTGCTCCCGCCAACACGGCTGTTACGACCTGATGAATGAGAGGCTCATTGAACTCAACCCCGAACACAGCATCGGACACCTGCTGAGTGCTAAGTGCCTTTCCACCGGGCATTGTAACTACATTAATATCCATCATCAGCCCCTTAGGAGTGCACCTTAACAACTCGGCGGATTACTACGTCTCCGCCATCCGAACCCGGCACGGACCCTTTGATCAATAGTAAATTACGTTCACTGTCGACACGAACCACTACTAAATTTTGAACTGTTGCAGTTTCGTTCCCAAGGTGACCAGCCATTTTCTTGCCTTTGAATACACGGCCCGGCGTCTGACGCTGGCCGATCGATCCTGGCGCTCGATGTGAGAGTGAATTTCCGTGGGTAGCGTCTTGTGTCCGAAAGTGATGCCTCTTTACTGCTCCGGCAAACCCCTTGCCGATGGAACAACCAGTAACCTGGACTTTCTCACCAACACTAAAGTGATCGACTCTGATTTCGCCACCTGCGGAAAGTTCTTCACCTTCACTATCATCAAGACGAAACTCCCAAAGCCCGCGACCTGCCTCAACACCGGCTTTTGCATAGTGCCCGGCTGCCGCCTTATTTACCCGAGAGGCGCGCCGCACACCAACTGTTATCTGAACTGCTCGATAACCATCAATGCTTTTTGTTTTTACCTGTGTAACCCGGTTAGGCGATACCTCTATTACTGTAACAGGCACGCTGCTGCCGTCTTCAGTAAAAACACGGGTCATTCCACATTTACGACCAATTATCCCAATAGCCACGTTATAAACCTCAAGACGCCACAGACCAACTTTTCAGGAAACCTAAAAACCCTAGTTCAGTTTAATTTGAACGTCCACGCCTGCAGCCAAATCAAGCTTCATCAGCGCATCGACGGTCTTATCCGTAGGATCGACAATGTCCATCAAACGTTTGTGGGTTCGAATTTCATACTGATCCCGGGCGTCTTTATTTGCATGGGGCGAAATTAAAATTGTAAATCTTTCCATTTTTGTAGGCAGTGGAATCGGGCCTTTTACGTGGGCGCCGGTCCGCTTAGCTGTCTCCACAATCTCCTTCGCCGACTGATCAATCAAACGATGATCAAACGCTTTTAACCGTATACGAATTCGCTGACTAGCCATAACATCACTCGATAATTTTTGCTACCACGCCGGCGCCGACTGTGCGGCCACCCTCGCGGATTGCAAAGCGTAAACCTTCTTCCATTGCAATGGGGGCAATCAATGCCACCGTTACCCGAATATTATCACCCGGCATCACCATCTCTATACCGTCCGGCAATGTCACCGAACCCGTTACGTCCGTCGTGCGAAAGTAAAACTGGGGGCGGTATCCCTGGAAAAACGGCGTGTGACGGCCGCCTTCATCCTTACTCAATACGTACACTTCCGCTTCAAACTTCGTGTGCGGCTTGATCGAACCCGGCTTCGCCAACACTTGACCGCGCTCAACTTCTTCGCGCTTGGTACCGCGCAACAACACACCCACGTTGTCACCTGCTTGACCTTGATCCAACAACTTACGGAACATCTCAACGCCCGTGCAGGTCGTCTTGATCGAGGGCTTCAGACCAATGATCTCAACCTCGTCGCCTACCTTCACAATGCCGCGCTCAATTCGACCCGTCACCACCGTGCCACGGCCCGAGATCGAAAATACATCCTCAATCGGTAACAAAAAGGCGCCATCAATTGCACGCTCCGGCTGCGGGATGTAAGTATCCATCGCCGCCACCAGCCTCTCGATCGCTTGCACACCTATCGCCGACTTGTCACCTTCCAGCGCCTTCAACGCCGAACCTATAATCACCGGCGTCACGTCGCCTGGAAATTCATATTTGTCCAACAACTCCCGCACTTCCATCTCAACGAGCTCCAACAACTCCGCATCGTCGACCATGTCCGCCTTATTCAAAAACACCACCATGTACGGCACGCCCACTTGGCGCGCCAACAAAATGTGCTCACGCGTTTGCGGCATCGGGCCATCGGCC
>JANPPH010000023.1:0-3107 GCA_031428395.1 Gammaproteobacteria bacterium | reverse complement strand
GATCGGACACGTTTAGACTTTGCGCCAACCAGCGCACGCCGTACTTTGCGGCACCCTCTAGAGAAACATTCACCGCCACGATGGGGGCGTCATTACCCGTCGCCGCCACAGCAAAGCTACTGGCACGCAGCGTGACCACCTGAACCTTATCGCTGCTTTCTACGGTGGCGTAAACGCTACCCGCGTAGATAGGTCGCACATACGTTTGCGGCCCGACTAAGGTGACGACATCTGAAAGCATTGCGACATCCAGCAACGCCGCAACACGCGGCAATACGTTCTTGCTTTGGGCGGTATGCGGGGCCAGAATCACTTGGTAATCACTGCTTATATGGACTATTACGTCGGCCATGTCTTCAGCAAGAGGATGCTCCAACGCTGGAGCATCGGCGTGAATCACCTTCGCGACACCTTGGATCGCAGCCGCCTCTTGCGCAATGGAGTCGGCCTGGTGACCACATACCAACACGTGCAGCGGCAACTGCCAATACTGCGCAGCGCTGACAGCGCGATAGGTCGCAGGCTTAAGTTTATGACCATCGTGCTCGGCTAGGATCAAGCAGTTCATGACACGACCTTGGCTTCGCTACGCAATTTCTCTACCAGCTCGTGCACACTTGCGACTCTTATCCCGGCTTTGCGCAGCGGTGGATAAGCGACATGCCGCACAGTCAAATGTGGACTGATATCGACACCCATCTCTGCAGCCTTATAGTTCTCGATGGGCTTCTTTTTCGCCATCATCAAATTAGGTAACTTAACGTAACGTGGTTCGTTCAGGCGCAAATCGGCAGTGACCACGGCAGGCAAACGCAAAGCCAGTGTTTCAGTGCCACCGTCGACCTCGCGGGTAACGTGAATTTCGCTGTCGTGTACTTCTAAACGTGAGGCAAACGTGCCCTGCCCCACTCCCAGCAAGGCCGCTAGCATCTGCCCCGTTTGACCGGCATCGTCATCAATGGCCTGCTTACCCAACATAATCAAATTTGGCTTTTCGCGCTCGACGACCGCCTTGAGCAATTTGGCCACACCGAGCGGCTGCAATTGCGCATCGGTTTCCACCAAGATGGCGCGATCAACGCCCATGCCTAAGGCGTGACGCAAGACGTCGTGGCATGCAGACGTGCCCAAAGATACCGCAACCACTTCTGTCGCTTGGCCGCGCTCTTTTAAGCGCAACGCCTCTTCAATGGCATTTTCGTCGAACGGATTCACGCTCATCTTGACGCCAACGATGTCGACGCCGGTGCCGTCTGGTTTGACGCGTACCTTAACGTTAGAATCCACGACGCGCTTTATAGCGACCAAAATCTTCATCAAACCTCCAACCCTGATCGAGCGACTATATTACGCTTTCGATCATCTGTTAAATTGATTATTTAGATAAAACTCATCTAATATACCGATATGAGATATACCTTGCGCCAACTCGAGGTCTTCGTTGCCGTTGGACGCTGCGAAAGCGTCTCGCGAGCGGCCGAAACGCTGTCCTTATCCCAATCAGCGGTGAGCACCGCGCTCGGCGGCTTCGAGCGACAGTTTAATGGGCAATTTCTCGATCGGGTAGGAAAAAGTCTCCGTCTCAATGAACTTGGACGTCAATTGTTGCCAAAAGCGGTGGAATTGCTCGATCGCGGCCGTGAAATCGAAGACTTGCTGCAAGGTAAGTCAGGCTTGGGCCCCATTGAGATCGGCGCGACCCTGACTATCGGCAATTATCTGGCGACGCTAATTGTCGCCACTTTTTTGCAACAACACCCCGAAAGCCGCGTTCGCCTGCAAGTTCACAATACTGCTACTATCGTGCAACAAGTCGCGCGCTACGAACTTGATTTGGGCCTAATAGAGGGCGATTGCCATCATTCCGACCTTGAGGTACAACGCTGGGTCGGAGATGAACTGGTGGTTTTCTGCTCGCCAAATTACCCACTCGCCAAGCGTGCGAGTGTCGCGCCACAAGAGTTGGCGGCGGAGCCCTGGATTATGCGCGAACATGGATCGGCAACCAGGGAAACACTTGAACACGCCATGCGCCATCACGCCTCGCCACTGAATATCCGCCTCGAATTGCAGCACACGGAAGCCATCAAGCGCGCCGTGGAATTTGGCTTGGGGATTGGGTGTATCTCCCGACTGGCCCTACGTGAAGCCTTTGGGCGTGGCAGTTTGGTGCCGATTACAACGCCAGGTTTGGATTTGTATCGCCAATTTCATTTTCTGTGGCATAAGGAAAAATATCAGACGTCGGGCATGCGCGCGTTCTTAGCCCTATGCCGCACGCTGACCTTAGGCGTTAATCGCAGTGACGAAATCCACCTTCCACTTATTGTCTAAAAGAGCACGTGTATGCAACGTGATGTAATGACTTATGATGTTTTGATCGTTGGCGCTGGCCCTGCAGGCTTAGCCGCGGCGATACGTTTAAAGCAGCTTGCCATCGCTGCAGCCAAAGAATTAAGCGTCTGCGTATTAGAGAAAGGCGCGCAAGTCGGCGCGCATATTCTCTCCGGCGCCGTCATTGACCCCATTGCGCTCAATGAGCTTATTCCTGATTGGCGTGAACGCGGCGCACCGTTGCATACGCCTGTCACTGAAGATCGCTTTCTTATACTGCGAGAATCTACCAGCACACGCATTCCCGCTACGTTGCTTCCACCACTCATGCGCAATCACGGCAACTATATTGTCAGCCTAGGTAATCTTTGCCGCTGGTTGAGTGAGCAGGCTGAAGCGTTGGGCGTGGAAATTTATCCCGGCTTTGCCGCAGCCGAAATGCTTTATCACGAAGACGGCAGCGTCAAAGGCGTTGCCACGGGTGATATGGGCCTCAACAAAGAGGGCGCGGTAAAATCCAACTATGCGCCGGGCATGGCGCTGCATGCAAAATATACGCTTATTGCCGAAGGCGCGCGTGGCTCGCTCACCAAACAACTTGAGCCGCGCTATGCCTTACGCAGTCAAAGCGATGTGCCTAAATATGGCCTGGGCTTTAAAGAGTTGTGGCGAGTCAATCCCAAGCGACACCAACCGGGCTTAGTGCTCCATACTTTGGGCTGGCCGCTCGACGCGCACACGGGTGGCGGGGGTTTTCTGTATCACCTCGATCA
>JANPPH010000022.1:0-3889 GCA_031428395.1 Gammaproteobacteria bacterium | reverse complement strand
GCCTGCAAGCGCCGTCCAATACACGACCCAATAGCGACGGCCCAACGCGCGCCTCGTAGACACGCGACGATGGGATGACCCGCGCTTCAGGCACTAAACCACGCAGTTCACCAATAGGCATGAGGTACGTTCTATCGCCTTAAAAACCCACCACTTCTGCTTCTATCAGTTCGTTATCGACGGTGACAATAGAACAGCGGCCGCCGATGGGCGTCTGGCAACCTACGGCCTCCAAGGTCAAACCCACCATGCGCATAAGCTTGCCTTCAACGGTAAGTGGCAATGGTTGCTCAATTCGCTTCACGCATCGGGCCAGACGTTGATGCCATAGTGGTGCACGATTTGTTCTAATAGCCATAGGGTACATTACAAACCTTGGTTAGCAACGGCGTTGCTATTGCTTTCGATACCATCCTGTTCACGCTCACCACCCAACAATACTGCTGCCGCGGCGGCTAAACGCTTTTCCACCGTGGCATCAATTTGCGAGCTCTCTGTGACGACACGACATCCTCCACGCGTAATAACTGGATCTTCTACAATTTCCCAGCGCTGCTGGGTATCCGATATTGATAATGTCGTACGCACGATAACTGCGTCGTCGGGGTGCAGATAGATGCGTACGGTACGCGTGGCGATGGGTAATTGACCAATAGCTTCGCGGACCGCTGCGACAATGTGTCCTGGATCCGTCTTTATTTCACGCCGAATAATTTGTCGGGCGATGGCAAAGGCCAGCGCGACTAATTGCTGCTCCACGCTGTCATCAAGTTGCGTCAATGGTTCAGCCAAGGTGTCACAAAGGTGCATAAATTTTTTAGCTTGCAGAGAAATTTCTGCTTGACCATCAAGCAGCCCTTGGCGAAGGCCACAATCGTAGCCCTCCTGCCGAGCCAACTCTTTAATTTCTTCAATTTCTTTGGCAGTTGGCATCTTTTCCGCTCGTGCGGTAGATTGCCCTGGTTGATTAACTACACTTGCCGCTTGCCAACGTTGCACTGCAGCATGATCATTGGCCGAAATTACTTTAGACATACTCATCGCCCCCTGATCCTCCCAATGAGAGATCGCCTGCTTCAGCCATGCGTCTGGCAATTGCCAGAATTTCTTTTTGCGCGGCCTCAACCTCACTCAAACGCACAGGACCTTTGGCCTCAAGGTCGTCTTTAAACATTTCGCCAGCACGCTTCGACATGTTTTTGAAAATCTTTTCCTTCAGCGTCTCATCCGCGCCTTTCAGCGCCAACAATAGCGACTCAGAGGACACTTCGCGCAGCAACGCTTGAATGCCACGGTCATCGACTTCAATCAAATTATCGAATACGAACATTAGGTCTTCAATTTTCTGGCCCATTTCAGCATCGATTTCCTTGACCTTATCCATCAATTCAGCTTCAGTAGTCCCATCCATGAAATTAAGAATATTGGCCGCCGTCTTGATGCCGCCAACACTCGAAGACTTGACGTTGCTGCTACCGGAGAATTGTTTTTCCATGATTTCATCGAGCTCCGCCAAGGCCGAAGGCTGAATCCCATCAAGGCTTGCAATGCGCATTACGAGATCAGCACGCGTTCGTTCCGGTAACGCCGCCAACACTTCAGCGGAGTGATCGGCATCAAGATAGGACAGTACAATTGCAACAATTTGCGGATGCTCCAGGCGAATGATGTCAGCGACCGCTCGGGGTTCCATCCACTTTAGCGCTTCTAAACCCTTGGTGTTGCGCCCAAGCAAAATACGATCGATAACGCCGCCTGCTTTTTCTGCCCCCAAGGCCTCAATCATCACGCGTCGAATGTAGTCTTCAGAACCTACACCTAAAGCAGTTTGGGTTTCTACCATTTTGACAAAATCATCGAGGACACTATTTACTTGATCCTTCGACACATTAGTCAGCGCTGCCATTGCAGTGCCCACTTTCTGCACTTCTTTTGGACCCATGTGTTTAAGTACTTGCGCTGCGTCGGCTTCACCTAAGCTCAGTAACAAAATAGCTGCGCGATCAGTGCCAGCGACCGTATCGTTTTTCTTGTCAACCATCGGTTGCCACCCAGGTTTTCACTACTTGCGCCACGCGTTTTGCATCTTGCGCCACCATACCCTTTGCTGTGGTCAAGTTTTGCTCATAACTACTCGGGCCAGCGAGTTGTTGACGCTGTCCCGTTAAACGCAATTGATCATCGCTCATATCCTGTAGCGCAATACCGCCTACACTACTTTTAGGTAACGCCACGCCCTTTTCCGCCAGACTTTTTAGCATTGGCCGCAGTACCATGAAAAAAACAAACAACGCAGCAGCAACCAAGCTGGCCTTTTTAGCAACATCCCAAAACCATGGCTGTTCCAGCAAACCGGGTTCCGGTAACAGTTCAACAGGCGCGGGCGTCGCAAACGAGGAGTTAATGACACTCACACTGTCACCACGCTGAACATTAAAACCGACAGCTTCTTTAATAAGCCCAGTAATACGGTTAATCTCATCTTCTTTCAGTGGGGTCCGTGTCGTCTCGCCCTTTTTGTTGGTTGCTATATGATCATCCACCACTACTGCAACCGATAAGCGTTGCACAGAACCACTGGCTAAACGGGTATGGCTGATGGTTCGATCCAACTCATAGTTACGCACCGCGCGCCGATTGCTGCTGATTGGGCTTTGATCTGAACCTTGAGCGCTTAACGGTGGTGTTATCGTACCTGCCGCTGGCGGCTGATTTGTCAGCGCACCAGGAATGCCGGATGCAGCTCTGCTGCCAGCCATCTGTTCATCGACCGTCTGTTCGCTACGAATCGCTGGGAGATCGGGATTAAAACTCTCCTGGGTCTGCTCTGTCATACTAAAATCCAAATCCGCCGATACCTGAGCCCGCACACCGCCCTGTCCGACGATGGGCGACAACAGTGATTCGATACGCTGAATGTAATACTCTTCTAACTTCTTACGATGCTCAAACTGATTGCCCGACACCGCCATGCCTTCTGTTTGATGTGGCGAAGTAAGTAATGTGCCTTTTTGATCAATCACTGTGACATGTTCGGCGTCAAGGCTCGGCACGCTGGAAGCGACCATATGAACAATGGCGGTGACTTGCCCATCATCCAGACTACGACCTGAGGCCAACGCCACCAGCACTGAGGCACTGACTGGCTTGCGATCACGTAAAAATGCTGACTGTTTAGGCACAGCCAAATGCACGCGCGCCGTGTCCACATTGCTCAGGCTTGCAATGGTTCGCGCTAACTCAGCTTCCAACGCGCGCTGGTGACGACTCAATTGCACGAACTCACTCGTGCCAAAACCTGACTCTTGATCCAATTTATCAAAGCCCGCCGCGGTGCCTTTGGGCAAGCTCTGCGAGGCGAGCTTCATACGTGCATCATGTACGCGATCTGCGGGTACCATCACCGTGCCAGTACCGACAATTTGGAAAGGGATGCCGGTTTTTTGCAACGCATCACTAATCTCCATCGCATCCTTGTCGGAGAGATCACTATAAAGGAGTCGGTAACTCGGATTCTGAGTCCACGACCATACCGCCACCACCAGCGCGATGCTCGCGGCAAGCCCGATCATTAAACCCAGTTGCCTGGCAATCGGCAAGCTGCCGAAACCGCGCATGGAGGCGGACAAATTATCTGCTTTTACCAATGCCATATGCGACCACTACCTTTGCTCAAACGCCTTGCTCGACCCTTAAACCCAGATTTTCCATCAGCACTCTACTGCGGCTGCACAACGCACTGAATCTGCGCGAGAAAAGAAGAAAAACAGTCTGTCACCGTAGAGTGACTACGCCTCCGCCTGTTTTTCGTCTTTTCTCGCCCCTCTTCAGCACCTTGCGCACCCTCGCTACGAGCCTATTGGAAAATCTGGGTTAAAGGTGAAAGCCC
>JANPPH010000021.1:0-2162 GCA_031428395.1 Gammaproteobacteria bacterium | reverse complement strand
TCCTCTAACCGGCCAGGTTGCTCCGCCGACATTGGGTGCGGAAACAAACGCTCTTCCAACCCAGATAAAAATACCAAAGGAAATTCCAAACCCTTGGCGCTATGTAGTGTCATCAGCTGCACTGCATCGTCCCATTCAGTGCTTTGCGTATCGCCTGCTTCTAAAGCCGCGTGAGCAAGAAACGCAGATAACACCTCGATAGCTGGATCTTGTTTTTCCTGCTCATATTGACGCGCCGCGTTGATCAACTCTTCCAAGTTTTCCACGCGCATCTCGCCTTTTTCGCCCTTCTCCTTGCGATGATGTTCTTTCAAGCCGCTGACGGTGATAACTTCTTGTACTTGGAATTCAAGCGATTGATTGAGGCTTGCCTTGGCAAGGTCTTCAATGAGTTTTATAAAACCGGCCAGCGCATTCGCGGCACGATTGGTCAATTGTCCTTTTGTAATCAAAGTGCGAGTCGCCTGCCACAACGAGCTACGCGCCTCTTTGGCCTGCAGACGAATCATGTCCAAGCTGCGGTCACCAATGCCACGTGTAGGCGTATTGATAATGCGTTCAAACGAGGCATCGTCATCGCGATTAGCCGCAATGCGTAAATAAGCCAGCGCGTCTTTGATTTCGGCGCGATCAAAAAAACGCAAACCGCCATAAATGCGATAAGGCATACCAGTGAGCAGTAGTGCTTCTTCCAGTACCCGCGATTGCGCATTCGAGCGATAAAGAATGGCCGCCTCGCTGCGCAAGTTACCTTCCGCAGTCCACTGGCGAATCCGCTCCACAATAAATCGCGCTTCATCGAGCTCATTAAACGCGGCATAGAGCAAAATCTGCTCGCCTTGAGCGCCACTGGTCCACAGATTTTTACCTAAGCGGTTACTGTTGTTGCTGATGATAGCGTTAGCGGCTTTCAAAATTGTGCTGGTCGAACGGTAGTTTTGTTCTAAACGAATCAGGCGAGTGCTGGGGTAATCCTTCGAAAAAGTATGCATGTTTTCTACCTGCGCGCCTCGCCAGCCATAAATAGACTGATCGTCATCGCCCACGGCAAATAACTTACCGGTTTTTCCCGCAAGTAATTTTAACCATGCATACTGGATAGTATTCGTGTCCTGGAACTCATCGACCAAAATATGCTCAAAGCGCTGCTGATAATGGGCGCGAATCTCCGCGTCATCACGCCATAATTCAAATGAACGCAACAACAATTCCGCAAAATCGACTACGCCAGTCTGCCGACAAGTCTCTTCATAAGCCTGGTAAATGCGCCCCATCTGTTGCTGATAAAAATCACCATTACTTTGAATCTGCGCTGCGCGCAACCCTTCATCTTTCCGCGCATTAATAAACCCTTGTACCTGTTTTGGCGGCCATTTCGTATCGTCCATCTCAAGATTACGCATCAGCCGACGAACCACGCGTAACTGATCTTCACTATCAAGAATGTGGAATGTCTGCGGCAACTTCGCTTCACGCCAATGCATCCGCAACAGGCGATGCGCAAGGCCGTGAAACGTGCCCACCCACATCCCGCCCACAGGCATATTCAGTAACTGCTCAATACGCGAACGCATCTCCGCCGCCGCTTTATTAGTAAACGTCACCGCCAACACCCCGTGTGGCGACACGCCTAACACCCGAATAAGCCACGCAATGCGATGCACCAACACACGAGTTTTACCGCTACCAGCACCTGCCAGCACTAAAACAGGTTCGGGCGGCGCGGAAACAGCTTCGCGTTGGATATCGTTGAGGGGGTCGAGAATGTCTGATACGTCCATGGGGGTATTTTACCGTGACACTGCGGGCGATTACAGCGATTTATCGGCGGATGGGTGCTTTATCCCAGATTTTCCATTAGCACTCTACTGCGGCCGCGCAAAGCACTGAATCTGCACGAGAAAAGATGAAAAACAGTCTATCACCGTAGAGTGACTACGCCTCCGACTGTTGTTCATCTTTTCTCGCCCATCTTCAGCACCTTGCGCACCCTCGCTACGAGCCTAATGGAAGATCTGGGTTTATCATCAACTGCCTACAACCCAGGATTTTCGATGACCAGCTAAGTTGCGCAGCGCCACGAAAGTCCGCGTTGGTCTCATTTTATGAGGATATTAGGGACATTAGGGACATCCACAAAAACATAAATTTCCGCCTGACGT
>JANPPH010000020.1:0-2427 GCA_031428395.1 Gammaproteobacteria bacterium | reverse complement strand
CCAAGATTAAACTGTGCGCATCCAGATAATGTCGAGGTGGCAGCCGAAGCATGCACGTCGATACTGGAATCAATAAAATCCCTTTAGATAAGGAGGGCAAGCGATAAAGCGTCGCTAAACGTTGCGAGATAATATCTTGGTGAGGCGAAAAAATATCGTAAGGCAGGGTTTCCCAGTCTGGCAGGAGAAGCACGGGAATATCATCGCTGCCCGCTAGAAAAAACCGCAGTTCATCTTCCATACGCATGGCGCTTGGAGTGTCTGTGGTAATGACAATCAATGGGCCGCTACGCCGCTTAGCCGCAGTGCTAACCACTAAGCCGGTGGCGCTACCATATAAATTTTCCCAGTAAATGCGCTCGCCTGCTTTATTAGGCATTGGCGGATCAAATGGGCTAGCAGCTGGGTCATTATCGGATATGAACATAGGCGAAAGATTCAGAGTATCGAGCAACAATAAGTCGGGAGTCAAAAAAGAAAGGGCTATTCTTACACAACTATAGTTGGTTTATGCAATTTTTAGCTTAGGGCAGGCGCCGCAGCAATACATACACTGCGCCAGTGCCGCCATCGGCGGGGCGTGATGAGCAAAAAGCTAAAATATCATTACGTTGCTGTAACCAAGAGTTTAACTTGCCTTTTAGAATAGGCTGCTTGCCTTTCGACCCATGGCCTTTACCATGAATGATGCGTGCGCAGCGTAGCTGCCGCATGTGACACATATGTAAAAAATCAACGAGAGCAGTCTTGGCGACCAGGACCGTCATGCCATGTAAATCGAGCACCGACTCGGTAACAAACTGGCCACGCCGCAGCCGACGCCAATGGTTATGCGAAAGACCAGGCCGTTGAAACGCTAGTTCATCACCCGTTTCCACCTCTAGGCTGTCTGATAAATCTGACATCATATCCCGCAACACCTGCTGATCATCCATGCGAGTCTGACGCGGCATAGGGTCTACTTGGGGAGGGACTATCAACGGTTTATCATGACGCAACGGCCTAACCCCAGCCATTGCGCGGCGAAACAAGACCAAATCATCGTCGGGTTCACGTTGGGACATGGCACTGTAAACTCCAAGGACCCCGTTCAGTGCCAAAAACGGGCGTGGAGTTCCAGAATCGTGCAAAAACGCCGACTTGTCGAGAAGTAAAACAGACACAGCAGTATTGGCGTAAAACCGGTACTACTGTTTTATACTACCGGCGTGGTTAACAACCTCGGTTAACTCATTCTCAACCTGAGTCAGCAGTTCAGGGTTAGGCGATTCTTTATATTTCTTCAGGGCGATCAACGCCGTCGCAGGATGGACGATTAAATCGTAATAATTGGTCTGAACATCAGCTTGGGTAAACTTATCGATATCAATCCCATGAGCGCGTAAATAGCCACCAGCGTGCCACTCTTTTTCAATGTCTTCCAACGACAACTGCTGCATTTTGTTGGAATTCAACACCACCAAATGCATCATTTTAGCGTCCGCAGGGCTTTTCTCGGCAAACTCCAACGCGGCTTCAATGCCAATGCGAATAAGCGTTTTTTGTTGCTCAATTAAGCCATCGACATCGCGGACCTTCCCCTTCTTGACTGTTTTGATGGTTTTGTTGGCGATCGATTTGAATTCCTCAAGATCAGCCGCGAAGGCAGGGGTGATGCCGCTTATACCCAAAGCCGTGGCGAGGATGGCAGCTCCTAGAATTTGTTTTTCCATATCAGCGTCTCCAGAGTTTCCAAGAATAGGTAAGCCAGAACAAAATCTAGCCCTCTCTCGGCAAAACGTAAATACGAAACAACCCGGATAAAATGGGCAGTTGCGGCGATTAATTGAGATTCGCGTAAAATCTTGCGCGGGGCGACCGAGCCTTCACTTAGTGCTAGTACGTATTGCCGTGATCAAGATAGGTTTTTAATGTAGCGACTGGAAAGTGGAGCATCCTGTTGAACTTCCGGCAATTTCATTCAGAACATTAAATAACGATCAAATCTTAAAAGAAATAAAGTGATTTGACGCCGATTCCGGAAGGCTATCTCCCATTAGTTAGGTGGGCCACGGGTGCCGACCATAAGGTGTCCTAATCACGTGCTAGAGTCTTAAGATTTAGCGCGACACACAAATTCTGGCGACATGATAAGTAAAAGGAAAATAGCGGTGCAATCCAAATTAATTTCGCCTTCAACTTTAGCCCTGCTGCGAAGTCGAGGCTCTTTCATCGCGTGGATGGTATTTCTTGTCGCCATGCTGCAGGGTTGCGGCGCAGCCGAAGAGGTGCCAGCGGGTTCAGGAACGGGGCCCAATGCGACCGTGATCGCTAGTATCGTGCGCGGAGGTTTGTTGTACGACCACTGGATGGACGCAACCGCCACGCCTGCCCCTGACGGACTCAATCCACTTTGGGCATATGGCGCGGGCGATCCTACGGGGCCTG
>JANPPH010000019.1:0-7931 GCA_031428395.1 Gammaproteobacteria bacterium | reverse complement strand
GGGCCGTTTTAGCCTAAAGGCCCGCGCGCGCCGTTGTTAATGCAAAAGCGTGTGCAACTCGCTTATTACCGCTTTCATACCAGAAGTAGACAAATGGAGCTACACTTGCTCTGGCAAGGCTGATGGCATTGTCCTGATATATCTTGCGCAAATTTATCCGGAATGACCGTGATGTTTAACGCGCCACAGTTTAGATAGTCTAGACTTAACTATACTTAACGGCGATTGAGCAGAGCTCTCAAATCGCGGTTTTTAATTATTTAGGCGCTCATTTTTCACTGCCACTCACAGGCAAATGAATAAAAGGAGACTTACAATGATGCTGCGTCAACACTCTGTTTCCATAGGCGAAGACTTTCGCCGCGCGATGGATATGCACGACATCGATTTGTTACTCAGTTTATATGCCGATGACGCTGAAATTCGCATCATCGACAAGGATCACCCACCTAGTGCACCGCGTTGGATGCAAGGCCGGGAGGCAATCGCGCGTTACTATCGGGAAATGTTCGCGCGCCCCATTCGCCATCATGTCGAGGAAGAAGTGGTGGGCGACGATCATCTGGCATTTACCGAAGCCTGCGAGTACCCAGATGGTAGCCGCGTGTTCGTCTCAAGCGTGATCGAGCTAAAAAATAATTTGATCTATCGTGAGGTGGACGTACAAGCGTGGGATGAAAAGCCGCCAACGAAGGAAATGTAGGCTTATTCTATGTTGCCTTTGCGCATGTCGAGTTTTTGCTCGGCTTCGCGAAGTACCCCGGAGGCGCCTGAAACGCTAATTTCCCAGCGTAGGTTGACGCCGACTTCGTAACGGGAATCCGAGTGCAGGACAAGGCTTAATGTATCGCCCGCTGCGACGTTCAATGGGCTACGAACGGGGAAATATAGCTGTTCCCAGTGCGTGCGCGGTGCCGACGGGCTGGTGGACAAGTAGACGCCATCCACCAGCTCGCACGACCACCAAATGGCGAAGCCATAGATTGTTGTGTCGGCCTCAAGCCGCCATTTCGCGCGGCCCTTGCGCACGCTCGCATTAGTATGGCGAAAATCTACGTTATCCCAACGCTGGATGGAATTTTCAGCTTGTAATAAATCATCTGGCGCTATAGTGCGCACATAAAGATTATTTAGACTGGCCTCTTTAGCAAGCGCAAAATCTAAATCAAATCCAACATCGTCCCACGTGCACATTTCCGTATAGAAACGCTCAGCGGTTATGGGCGCTACATATTGTTCGATGCGTTGTGGAATGATGATGCCACCCGGCTTTAAAAACCGTTTAGCATCTTCTAGGTTTTCAATTATGTTTTCTTCGAAAGCATAGTTGCCTAATGTTTCCGAGACGATCACATCGACTGGAACGGGATCTGCCACTGCCGCTGAATGCTGGTGAATAAAATGACAACGACGAATACCATTTTGCTTAGCCAACTTTTGACTAAGTTTGAGAGCCGCAGAATATTCATACAGATAGCAAGCTTTGGCGCCAAGCTTGATGGCGAGAAAAGCCAATAACCCAGAACCTGAACCTAAGTCCGCAAGCGACGTTTCGCCGGGCCGGATGACGTGCTGCAAAGCGCGATAGAACGCATCGTTGCGCACATGATCGGCTAGCATATTACGATGGAATTCAATCAGCATTGATTAAGGCGCAAAAGCGGCTACTATAGCACACCCTCGATGTTGCGCGTGGCAAGCTATAATTTTACGTCGATACGGAAATCGTTTGCGTATTCACCACGTAGGTCCGGCTGGAGGCCATTTTGGATATCGATCACGTTTTCTTACTGCGTCTGCAGTTTGCCGTCACGGCTATGTTCCACATACTGTGGCCAATCTTGACCATCGGCCTTAGCTTAGTCTTGGTAACATTTGAAGCGCTTGGGCTAAAAACGACGAACATTGATTACTACCATCATGCACGTTTTTGGGCGAAATTATTTCTCTTGAACTTTGCCATCGGCGTGGTCAGCGGCATGCCACTGTCGTTTTCTTTCGGCATGAATTGGGCGCCCTTCGCCACCGCCACAGGCGATTTTATTGGCAATATTCTTGGTTACGAAGCGGCCATGGCTTTCATGCTTGAGGCTGGGTTCCTTGGCATTATGATGTTCGGCTGGAAACGCGTGCCACCACCGATTCATCTGTTTGCGACGATCATGGTGGCGTTCGGCGCATCGCTGTCCGCTTTCTGGATTATGATTGCTAATGCATGGATGCAAACCCCCGCTGGCTGGGAACAACAAGGTGACCGTATCATCGTCACAGATTATTGGGCAGCCTTAACCAATCCTGCTGCGCCATGGTCGGTTTTGCATATGTGGACCGCCGCAGTTGAAACGAGTTTGTTTGTGGTGGGTGGCATCAGCGCCTGGTATTTATTAAACAATCGCCACAATGAATTTTTTCTGCGTTCGTTTAGAATCGCCATTATCGGATCGGTGATTGCAGCCCCCATTCAAATTCTCTTAGGCGACGCCAGCGGTGTGGTGGTTGCAGAATATCAGCCCGCTAAATTAGCGGCGATGGAAGCGCATTGGGATACCAACGGCCCGAATGAGGGAGCGGCATGGAACATACTGGCTTGGCCAGACGAAGAGGCTGAACGCAACGTCTGGCAAATCGAGATCCCAAACGCCCTGAGTCTGATCACTACGCACGACTCGACAGGACAAGTCAGAGGACTAAAAGACTTCCCTGTCGATGAGCGCCCACCCGTCGCCATCACCTTTTACGCTTTTCGCATTATGCTCGTGATCGGTTTCGCGCTCTTATTTCTGACCCTTTGGTCGGTATGGATGTGGCAACGCAAACAACTACAGCCAGCGCTCATTTCAACACACCGCTGGTTTTTGCGCTGCTGGATTGCAGCGATCCCACTAGGCTATATTGCTGCCGACGCCGGTTGGGTAGTGCGCGAAGTTGGCCGTCAACCGTGGACGATTTACGGCGTCATGCGCACCCAAGAATCGGCCTCTGCTTTACCGATTGCGACCGCCGCCTGGTCCTTAATATCGTTCTCGATAATCTACTTGCTGCTATTTTTTAGTTTCTTATATTTTGCGCGGCGTATCATCAAGCAAGGACCAAACTTGACCGCAATGCCTCCGTCTCTAAAAGATGAAACGCCAATTCATACTAAACCACAAGGGACCTTTGACGACAAACGGCCGGTGGAGGAGACTGACTAAATGGAATCCGTCCAAGTCTTTCTAGCCCATATTTGGTTTTTCCTTGCCGGGATGATGTTGATGCTGTACGTCATGCTTGACGGTTTTGACTTAGGCGTTGGCATCTTATCGCTGGTAGCACCGAACGAGGAACGGCGCAGCATTATGATGACCAGCTTAGGCAGCGTGTGGGATGCAAATGAAACGTGGCTTGTTCTCACAGCCGGCACTTTGTTTGGCGCCTTCGCTGTGGTTTATTCCGTTGTCCTGCATGCGCTTTATATTCCATTAACCATTATGCTATTTGGTTTGATTTTTCGCGGTGTGGCTTTTGAATTTCGCGAGCACGCGATACGCAAACGTTTTTGGAATTATGCCTTTGGTATCGGCAGTTTGGTTGCGGCGGCGGCACAAGGTTTTGTTCTAGGAGGAATCTTAAGCGGTATTGAGGTACACCAAGGACGTTTTGTAGGCGGCGTTTTCGATTGGGCTAACTGGTTTTCCTTACTCGTCGCCATTGGCGTCGTGACGGGCTATGCGCTTTTAGGTGCAACGTATTTGATCATGAAAACCACCGCACACTTACAAGAGGACAGCTACCGACACGCCCGCCTTGCATCATGGGCGATGTTGGTCGCGGCAATGGGGGTAACGCTTTACACGCCGCTACTTTATACCCATGTTGCCGACACATGGTTTGAAATTCCGCGTTTTTTCTTCATTGGCACATTGCCGGCCACAGCACTGTTTGCGTTTTTCATGTTACACCGCGCGTTGCGGCGCAAGTATGAACATGCACCCTTTGTGTGGACGCTGTTAATTTTCAGCGCCTCATTCGCCGGCTTAGCCATCAGCCTGTATCCCTACCTCATACCCGGCCGGGTCACGCTAATGGAGGCTGCTGCATCAGAAAAAACGCTAATTTTTATGCTTGTAGGCGTTGGGTTCTTGATACCGATAATGCTCGTGTATAACGGCTATTTGTATTTGGTATTTCGTGGCAAAGTGCATGGTCCGAATTATCACGAATAGTGATTAGAACGAACAAGCGCTCTAATCCGCAAAACAAGGCGCCTGCTTACACACAAACTGTTTATACATGATCTGCACCGTCAGTACCGTGGTGAGCACCCACTCTAGCTTCATTAATTGATAGTAGTCCTGCATGCTGCTGGGTTGGGCAGTGTGAACTAATTTAGCCAGCAATTTTTCCACCGTTTGATACTGAAACAAACCCGCCTCTTCAATCGCGGATCGGCTCAAGTAAGGCTCTAAACTTGCTTGCCTGTCTGGCGTAAAGAACCATTCGCGAATCGGCGTGTAAAAAGCACGTTTTTTATACTGCGTGGGATGCTGAGGTAGATTGGGATTCGCGATTTTACGTAACACGTATTTTTCATCCATACCATTCAATTTGTATACAGGCGGCATGCGCGCTGCGAGTTCGACCAAGGGATGATCCATAAACGGCACGCGCGCTTCAACGCTGTGTGACATGCTCAAACGATCGCTTTTCCACAATATCCAGCCAGGCAGGCGGGTCTTAGTTTCGATATACAGCGATTGATTGAGTGGATGCTTGCCGTGCAATTGCGGCTTCATCGCCTCGGCTAACGTTTCCATTTGTGCGGCATCCTGAGCGGCCTGCGTCACTTCGGGGATAAAAAGATCCGCCAACATATCGCCCGTGATATTCCAAAAATCAAACCACGCCGGATAACAGCCAAATTGCTTGATTGTCTCAGCTTGTTTTTGCGGTTGATGCAAATCGAATAACAGCCGCACCTGATCTTCTGCGAACCACTGCGTGTATTGCGTCATATAGCGCTGACGGCGCAATTCTTCATCGGCGATTTCATTTCCCCACACGCGCATTTGGTCTTGGCGAAAACAATCATAGCCGCCCAAGATTTCATCTGCACCATCTCCGGTATAGACAACCTTATAGCCGTTTTTCTGTACTAAACCGGAGAGCAGATAATGCGGAATATCGACCGCCAAGCGTTGAGGTTGTTCCAAGTGATAAATACAGGCCGCAAGATCAGATAGATAATCAGGTCGGTTGTCGTCCAGCGTGAGCTCTTCGTTGCCCACACCAAGATGCGCCGCAACGGCTTTATAGGCAGCCGACTCATCGACATTCGGATTGGTGAGATGTATCGAAAACGTTTGCAGTGGCTTTGGATAATGTTTTTTAAGCAGCCACGCTATCGCTGATGAATCCACACCACCGGATAGATATGCACCAATCGGCACTTCACCTATCGTGTGACTCTGCACCCCATCTTCAAACGCGGCTTGAAAATGTTGCAGCCAATAGTTTTCATCCATGCTCTCGTAAGCGCCATCATCGGGAAATTCCAAATCCCAATATTGGCTGATTTGCGGTGCGACACCGGAGGTCAACACCATTTGATGACCCGGCGGCAATTCAAGGATGTTTTTAAACGGTGTATGCGGACTGATAGCAAACTGGTAGATAAAATAATTGTGCAAGGACGCTTGATTGAAAACAGGTTCGACTAAGCCTGAGGCGAATATTGCTTTCATTTCTGAGGCGGCTACCAGCGTGGTGCCATTCCAGGCGTAAAAAAGCGGTTTAATGCCTAAGCGATCACGCGCAATGAATACGCAATCATTGGCACGATCATGTATGACGAAACTAAACATACCGCGCAATCGACTCACACACGCGGTTCCTTCGCGTCGGTACAACTCGATGATTACCTCGGTATCCGAATTCGTGTGGAATACTACACCCTCGCCCGCCAGTTCACGGCGCAACGCTTGGTAGTTATAGATTTCGCCGTTGAACACTAATGCTAATTGGCCATCGGTGCTTAACATGGGTTGGGCGCCGTGGGCCACGTCTACAATGCTTAGGCGAGTGTGGCCTAAAGCAACATTGGCGCGGATTACTAGACCTGCGCCATCTGGCCCACGATGATGCAGGGCGCGGTTCATGCGCAGTAAGCGCTGCTCGTCGGGAATCGCGCCATTGTTATTAAAAATCAATGCTATACCGCACATATCGGGTGCCTTGAAAAAACTTAGAGGCTAGCGGAGATCGGCTGGCAATACAAGTTAGTAACTACCCAAACACACGTCGAGGGGATAAATTTAGCTCCGGCGCTAACTCGGCACGCGGATCCATCTCAAGTGCTGCAGCGGAAGTGCGCGTCATGACCACGAACTCGCTCTGTTGTTCGGCAGGGAGCGCTGGACGCTGCTGCGTACGCCATACGGAGAAACCACCAAGCGCCAAGCAGATTAGAGCAAAAAAGGCTAACAGGCTTGCGGGTCCAAACATATCCATCATCCATCCCACCAAAAGCGGCCCCAGCACAGCGCCAATACCATTAACAAGCAACAGGCCTTGCGTAGCATGAATTACATCGGCGGGGGCGAGATAATCGTTAACGTGGGCGACACTCAACGCGTAGATAGAGAATACCAAGCCGCCGTAAACAAAAGCACCCATGAACAATACTGCGGACGACACGCCACGCGCCACTACTGTCATAAAAATGACCATGGCGGCACTGAAGCAGACAATGGCGAGTAGACGGCGCCTATCGTGGCGATCGGACAAATGGCCGACGGGCCATTGCAACAGCGCTCCTCCCAGGATAGTGATACTCATTAATCCTGCGATACCGGCTGTGGTTAAACCCAGATTTTCCATTAGCCTCGTAGCGAGGGCGCGCAAGGTGCTGAAGATGGGCGAGAAAAGATGAAAAACAGTCGGAGGCGTAGTCACTCTACGGTGACAGGCTGTTTTTCATCTTTTCTCGCGCAGATTCAGTGCTTTGCGCGGCCGCAGTAGAGTGCTAATGGAAAATCTGGGTTCAAACAGAATATGCGGAATATCAACACTGCACAATGAATGCAGGGACTGGATGGACAGAGCGTGTGGGTTTCGACGCAGGTAGTCGGTAGCGCTCCGATGCTTATTAGTGGTTGCGGCCCCAGGATGCGAGAAAAAGGTCAGCCATGGCCTTTATAGTGTAGACGGTTTGCGACAACCCTTACCTCGATCACTTAAATTATTGGTAAATGCGCGCATTCTTTGGTATAACGTTGCCAAGCCTCAGGACGCTTCTCGGCGGCCGACAACACTAAGAAGGAGAAGACTAAAATGAAAAAGACCCAACTCGCGGCACTGTTGGCTATTGCGGGTGCTTCGGCAGCCGGTTCCGCGCAAGCATTAATCATCAATCCCACTGGCGACGCCAATACCCTGTCGACTACTATTTTGGGCTCTGGGATCGCGATTTCCAACGTTCGCTATACCGGAGACGCAGCGGCTGCAGGTACTTTCAGCGATGGCCTCGCATCGGGTCTCGGCATTAACTCGGGCATTATTTTAACGACAGGCGCTGCTGCCAATGCCGTCGGCCCGAATGTCGCGGATAACTTCACTAAAAGCAACTTCACTGCTGGGGATACGAATCTAGACGCCCTGGTTGCACCTCTTTCTACCAATGATGCCAGCGTACTGGAGTTTGACTTCACCACGACAGGTGGAAACGTGTTTTTTAATTATGTCTTCGCATCAGAAGAATATAATGAATTCACTCATACTCAGTTTAACGATGTATTTGGTTTTTTTCTCGATGGTGTCAATATAGCTTTGATTCCAGGCACAACTACGCCTGTATCAATCAATAGTGTCAATGGATTGGACAATACTGCGTACTATAATTATAATGAACGAGGAAAAACATCTGTACCCTATAATATAGAATATGAATGCTT
>JANPPH010000018.1:0-3612 GCA_031428395.1 Gammaproteobacteria bacterium | reverse complement strand
GGTGCTCGAAACGGGTGCTGGCAATGCTGAATTTCTCGCCGATGTGCAGCAGCAATTACTTTCGCCACTGCAAGATAACAAATCCACACGCAGCGTTGTAGAGCAATCAGTACCATCACCCGGTGACATGTCTGTGATTGTTGCTGAAACGCTACCTCAGCCCACCGTTTTCGGTGCGACGAAATCGGCTGACACTTCATCCATTGACGCATCGAAGCCGCGTATCCCTGTTGCACCGCACGTTGTTGTGCCTTCCCGGAAAAGTGATCACGCTGCGGCGAATTTTCAGCTTATTGCAGCAGAAGCTTCCGACGCTAAGCAAGAATTTAATCCGCAGGCGAATGTTTCCGCCGATGAATTTCGTTTGATGTCCACGCCCCCGCAATCGCGTGGTGCAGCGACATCGTCTTCGCCTATCGCAGCGCCTCGATCAATGGATGCATCAACCGCCACACGCGCACAAATTGAAAATCGCTCCTCGCCACGACAGCAAAATCGACAACAGAGCGAGCCGACCGAAGTGCACGTCAGCATCGGGCGTATTGAAGTCACTGCGGTACAAGCGCCGGCGCCATCACGTCGCGTGCCTGCATCGGAGCGCAAGTCGATGTCGCTTGATGATTATCTGGCGAAACGGGGACGCGCATGAGCACGGCGTTGGCGATCGCCGGTGTCACGGCGGTATTGCGCGACATGCTCAACGATGGCTTGATCAATCACAACGTGAGTGGTGTCATCGGCACCACGGTAACGGTCACCGCGTTGCCGCCTGACCGTGTGCCAATCAATGGTGCTGAAAATACCCAGATCAATCTGTTCATGCATCAAGTGACACCCAACCTTGGTTGGCGCAATGAGGCATTGCCCTCACGCGATAGCGCTGGTGCTCAACGTCTTTCCAATCCACCGCTCGCGTTGGATTTGCATTACTTGGTGAGCGCCTATGGCGCCGAAGATTTACACACCGAAATTCTGCTCGGCTATGCGATGCAGTTGTTTCACGAGAACCCGGTGTTGAGCCGTGACGCAATTACCACCGCGCTATCGCCATCGCCTGGCGTTGGTGTGGTACTGCCACCTGCCTTGCGTGCGCTGGCGGATTGCGGTCTGGCCGATCAGTTGGAGCACATTCGCATTACACCGGCGAGCATGAATAGCGAGGAAATGTCGCGTCTGTGGTCGGCACTGCAAGCTAACTATCGCCCCACTGCGGCGTATCACGTGTCGGTGGTGTTGATCGAGTCGACGCGACGGGTGCGCAGCCCGCTGCCAGTGCTAAATCGCGACATCACTGTACAACCAAGTTTGTTGCCACCGCTGCCGATGCTACAACAAATCACTCCGTTAAATAGTCAGCCGGTGGCGCGGATGGGTGAATCCATTGACCTTGCTGGTTCGCATCTTGGTGGTACGAGTCGGCAGGCGCAACTTATCAACCAACGTTTTGAAGTGGATGAGATGCTAGCGGCGTCGGGGACCAGTACTAATGGGCTGATGCAATTTACGATTCCAGCGGCGCGCACAGCAGATTTTCCGGTGGGCTTTTATCAAGTCGCGGCGAGTTTGATAAAAGCCGGAGAAGTTCAACCACGCACGACAAATCGCTTGGGTTTGGTGCTCGCCCCGCATATCCTTGGGCTACCGTTTAGTACCCCGCGTGATGGCGCGGGTAACGCTGCATTCGCGCTTAATTTCCAGCCGCAATTGCGAGAAGGTCAAACGGTGTCGTTAGTACTTGGCCAACAAGAAGTTGCGCCGCTATCTTTCGTTGCGCCGACGAGCACACTCAATTTTGTCGTCGAAAACGCGCCGGTAGGCGATCACCTCGCACGCCTACGCATCGACGGTATCGACAGCGTTATTATCAACCGGGGAATTAGTCCGCCCGCTTTTTTTAACCACCGGATCACCATCACATGAGAGCCGACGCGCAAGTTATGCTCACACCTAACTGGAGCGAGGCAAATCAAAATTTGTTGGTGGCAGAGTTTGCCCGCCTGAAGCGGCGACTCAGTGGCAACGAAGGCGCGGATAGTAACGAAACCGATGCTGTGATGAGAAAACTGGAGCAAGCACGCATTGCAATGCCGAGTATCGCGGCAATCGATCATTTAATGGCCGCGTTTAATCTAAGCAGCTTCGAACGTGACGTGTTACTACTGTGCGCCGGTGTCGAGATGGATGCGGCGATAGCGGAGCGTTGCGCGACCGCACACGGTGACACGCGCCGTGCCCACGTCAGCCTAGGTTTGGCCTTGGCGACACTTGATGATCCTCACTGGAGCGCACTGGCGCCGGTGCGGCCATTGCGTCGCTGGCGATTGCTTGAAGTGGATGAAAGCGCGGGGCTAGCACAGGGACGATTACGCATCGACGAACGGGTGTTGCATTATCTTGCGGGCGTTAACTATCTCGACCCGCGCCTGCAAACGCTGCTACGTGTGCGCACTGCGCCCCATGTTATGGCCCAGACGCATCGTGATGTGTGCACCCAATTGCTAAAAAGCTTGGAGGGTTTAGATCGCTCACCGGTGATCTTGCTGGTGGGCGATGACTACGCTGGCCAGGCAGACATCGCCGCGCAATGCGCCGCAGCACTAGGTATAAGTTTGCACGTGATGCGTGCCGAGGATTTACCCCAGAATTCCGCTGAACTCGATGCATTGGCGGTGCTGTGGCAACGTGAAGCGGCGTTGTTAAACACAAGCTTGCTAATTGCATGCGACGACGAAGCCGCACCTAAGAGCTTGACGCGATTTCTTGATCGGCTTGGCGGATTAGTCTTTGTGACCGGCCGTGAAACGCCAAAGATCGAACGCGCGATGCTGCGCTTTAGCGTAAATAAGCCAGCAGCAATAGAACAGAAACTTTTATGGCAACAAGCACTCGGCGCCAGTGTCACGCGTTTAAATGGTTCATTGGATGCCGCCGCCAGTCAGTTCCGCTTCAGCGCCCAGACCATTCAGTCACACGGAGCAGCGTTAGGCCCGGCACTCACTGTTAGTGACACACCTGACGCCTTGATGTGGAGCACCTGCCGTGGACTCGGCCGACCTAAGCTAGATGAACTGGCGCAACGCATCGAGGCCCAGGCTGACTGGCACGATCTTATCTTACCGTCCGCTCAAGCTAACACGCTGCGCCAAATTGCAGCCCACGTTAAGCGGCGCCTCAAAGTCTATCAGGAGTGGGGCTTCGCCGACAAAGGTCTGCGTGGTTTAGGCATCAGCGCCTTATTCGCCGGTGAGAGCGGCACCGGTAAGACCATGGCCGCCGAAGTACTCGCCCATGAATTGCACCTCGACCTTTATCGAATTGATTTGTCAGCAGTGGTCAGCAAATACATTGGTGAGACCGAAAAAAATCTGCGCCGTCTGTTCGATAGCGCCGAGGATAGTGGTGCGATTTTGCTATTCGATGAAGCCGACGCACTGTTTGGCAAACGCAGCGAAGTCAAGGATAGCCACGACCGCTACGCTAATATCGAAGTGAGTTATCTGTTGCAACGCATGGAAGCCTATCGCGGTCTCGCCATCCTCACCACCAACATTAAGACCGCGCTCGATTCAGCGTTTCAACGGCGCTTACGTTTCGTCGTGCAGTTCCCATTTC
>JANPPH010000017.1:0-2090 GCA_031428395.1 Gammaproteobacteria bacterium | reverse complement strand
GATCACCGTATGCAGCTACGTGCCCATTGGGATATTTTTTGTAAGGTTGTCGATAACTACGGCGACATCGGTGTGTGCTGGCGCTTAGCACGCCAACTCGCGCACGAACACCCGTTGCAAATCCGTCTATGGGTGGACGATTTAGTCAGTTTTAAGCTGCTCGAACCCAGTCTTGACCCATCCAGCGCTAGCCAAAATGTTGCCGGGGTAGAAATTCGCCATTGGACCACCCCCTTTCAAGCGCTACAACCGGCGCAAGTGGTGATCGAGGCCTTCGCCTGCAACTTGCCGGACTACTTTATTTCGGCTATGTCGACCCAAAGCGAAAAGCCTTTGTGGATCAACTTAGAGTATTTAAGCGCGGAGGACTGGGTCGCAGAACACCACGCACTGCCTTCACCGCATCCGCGCCTGCCCTTGACCAAATATTTCTATTTTCCGGGGTTTACCGCTGATAGCGCAGGCTTAATACGGGAAGCGGGCTTGCTCGCGCAACGCGACCAGTTTCAACAAGATGAGTCCGCGCGCAGCGCCTGGTGGAAAAGCCTGGGCATCACACTGCCCGCAAACGCACTAACAGTATCCCTGTTCGCCTATCCCAGCGCCCCACTCGCGGTGCTGCTACAAGCTTGGGCGGCCTCTGCCACGCCCATAGTGTGCGTCGTGCCGGCCACGCCGCTAAGCAAGCAAATATCCACTATTCTGGGCTGCGAAGCGCTAGCGCCAGGCGTAAACGTGCTCCACGGCAATCTCACGCTGATCGGCATCCCCTTTCTCAGCCAAGCCGGTTACGACCGCCTGCTGTGGGCTTGCGATCTCAACTTTGTCCGCGGCGAGGATTCTTTCGTGCGCGCACAATGGGCTGGCAAACCATTGATTTGGAACATTTACCCGCAACAAGACGCGGTGCACCTGCAAAAGTTGGAGGCTTTTTTAGCGATTTACCTCCAAGACACACCGGAAGCCCAGGCACTATCCGCGTTTTGGCGCGCCTGGAATGGGATTGAAGGCGATCCGCTAGAGTGGTCGAATTTCGTCAAAGCCCTGCCCGGTTTAAAGCGCCACGCCCAACATTGGGCAACAAGCCTGGCGCAACAAACCGATCTCGCCACACAGCTAGTCAATTTCAGTCAAAAACCTTTATAATCTGCGGTTTTTCCCATTTCAGATTAAATAGGTATCGTTATGAAGAGCGCACAGGAACTCCGTCCAGGCAACGTGGTAATGATCGGCAACGACCCATTAGTGGTGCAGAAAGCCGACTACACGCGCTCCGGACGCAATGCTTCAGTAGTAAAAGTGAAATTCAAAAACCTGCTCACCGGATCGCCCAGCGAAACCGTGTACAAAGCTGACGACAAATTCGACCCCGTCGTATTGGAAAAGCGCGAAGCAACCTACTCCTACTTTTCCGACCCGATGTATGTGTTCATGGACAGCAATTACGAACAACATGAAGTCGAGGCTGACAGCATGGGCGACACGCTGCATTATTTGGAAGATGGCATGGCCGTTGAGTTGGTGTTTTACAACGAGAAAGCCATATCGGTCGACTTGCCGACTTCCGTCATCCGCGAAATCACCACTGAGCCTGCTGCTCGCGGCGATACGTCCGGCAAAGTGTTGAAACCAGCGCGTATTTCGACCGGCTTTGAAATCCAAGTCCCGGCCTTTTGCGAGACCGGCGACAAGATTGAAATCGATACCCGTACTCACGAGTACCGTCGCCGCGCAAACGATTAATTTGACATTGCTATTTTGAAAAACCAATGGGGCCGCGAGGCACCGTTGGTTTTTTTACGCCTGGTTGATATAAAAAGCACATATGACAGGAATATTTTTCCAAGCCAATTGTTATGTATTATGTGAGAACTGTTGAATCTCTCAGCAGCGACACCAAACCACCCAACCAGTTGGAGGATATTTATTATGGACAGACGTGTATTTATTCGTATGGGCATACTCGGTGCGGCAACCGGCATCATTGCGCCAAGAATTGTGCTTGCTGGCCCACTGGGCGAAAAAATCAGTAGCAACCCAATGGCCGGTGGTTTGTTTTACACGATGGCATCACCGGGACGCTGGGCAAC
>JANPPH010000016.1:0-10442 GCA_031428395.1 Gammaproteobacteria bacterium | reverse complement strand
CTGTATCTTCGCGCGCGATGCGGCAATCTGCGTCTTGGCGATGGTTTTGTCTGGCGACGACGCATTGCAATCCGGCGCCAAAGCGAGCCTACTCACCCTCAGTCGCCACCAAGCCAGCAACGGTCAAATCCCCAACTTTGTAAACGCCGGCACGGGTGAAGCCGACTTTTGGTATCTCGGTTGCATTGATGCGACATTATGGTGGTTGATCGCGGTAAACTTTTACGTAAATCATCTGCCCGACGAACACTTAGATCGCGAGCTAGCCCAGCAAATTGCCAACGCTGTTGTGTGGCTACGCTGCCAAGAACACCCTAACTTATTTCTCCTGCAACAAAACGAAGCCAGCGATTGGGCCGATATTATGCCCCGCTCAGGGTTCGTGCTCTACACTAACGCTCTTTGGTATTACGTCAAAACGCGCTACAACCTCGCCAATGGCGATCAAACCAAATATCATTTTAATCACCTCTTTTTTCCGTTCTCAACCGATGTCCCAGATTATCGACGCCTACGTTTATTGCGCCATTTCGTGCGTAATAAAACCAAGAGTAACGGGCTTTATTTAAGCTTCGTCAATTTTTCTTTCTGGGGCGATGAAGGCGACGTATTCGGCAACTTGCTTGCCATCTTGTTCGGCCTTGCCGATGACGAGCGCAGCAACGACATTTTGTATGCGCTGGAGAGCAAGCGCGTCAACTATCCCTTCCCCATTCGAGTGACCTGCTCGCCAATAGAGCGAGCCGATCCTCTATGGCGTGCCTATATGGCGCGGCACCAGCAAAACATGCGCTACCAATATCACAACGGCGGCATTTGGCCCTTCGTTGGCGGTTTTTGGGTGCTAGTTCTGGCGCGCGCGGGTCGCATTGCCCAAGCACGAACTGAGTTGCAAAGATTAGCGGAAGTTAACAGTATCAATAATTGGTCTTTTAATGAGTGGTTTCACGGTCAGACCGGCGAGCCGCGCGGCATGGCCAAACAATCCTGGAACGGCGCCATGCTGCTGCTTGCGCATGAGGGGCTAAAACGAAAAATCTTTTAGCCTAATACTCCTTGCCGAAAAAATTCGAGCGGCGTAAACTCGCGAGTGGTTCGTGCCTTTTCATCTTCTTCTGTCGACGCTTTGGGGTTAACCCTTGCTTCGACGTTGAGGACTTTAAAAGGGAGACATTGTTCAAGGTAGGCTCTGATATTATTGAATATTCATTGTCTTAGAACAACATATCGCTTTTGACCTCCACTCGAAAAAGACGACTAGACATCGGCCGCTTCGACCAGGTCTTCGGCCTGACGCAACTTACGCGTTGTAGCCGAAATTCACTAGTTTATGTTATTTAAATGGACCAGCATCATGAAATCGATTTATGTGGGCAACTTGCCTTTTACCGTGTCAGAACAAGAACTTCGTGCCCTTTTCGAACCCTTCGGCGAAGTCGGTTCGATTAAGCTTATTACCGACAAAGAAACTGGCCGTCCACGCGGTTTTGGCTTTGTCGAGATGGAGCAAAGCGGCGCCGCCGCAGCGATTCAAGCGCTCAATGGCAAAGAAGTTGGTGGACGCAGCTTGCGCATCAATGAAGCACAAGAGAAATCCGCTGGTGCGCCCCGCGGCGGTAAACGGTGGTAGTCGCAATCGTTTGCTAATTTTGGGGGTATCGTTGTAGCGATATCCTCGGTGCTAAATTACTCCCCTATTGGCGGCAGTTAGATCCTCCAATAGGGGCGATTTTATTTGGTCAAACGTCCGCGCGCCTTCTCCGTGTGCGTTGTAGCGCCGCTTTCGGCGCCCTATGCAAGGCTTACTGCGCTTTTAGACTCGTGCCATACAGTGTTATTGGCGCTGTCAATTTTTTCCTTCGCATAGGTTCGGATTACAATGCCGCGCTGTCTTTTTAAATTACGTTAACGAATGAAAAAGCGACTTCTGTTCCTGTTCGCAGGAGCAGCCCTACTCATGGTGGCCGCTACGCTGGCGCCTGTGATTGCCTTGCGTTGGGTGCCTCCTCCGGCCTCTGCCTTCATCGTGCAAAAATGGTGGATTGCCAAATTTTCTGATCAAGGACCATCGAATATTGATTACGAATGGGTTCCGATGGAGAAAATCTCGCCTTATGTGCCGTTAGCGGTGGTGGCGGCGGAAGATCAAAAATTTCTCTACCATAATGGCTTTGATTTTGATGCTATCGAAGCGGCATATGAGCATAATCAAAAGAGCAAGCGAACGCGTGGCGCAAGCACTATCAGCCAGCAGGTGGCGAAAAATCTATTTCTTTGGCCGGGGCGTAGTTATCTACGCAAGGGTTTAGAGGTGTACTTTACGGTCTTGATTGAAGCCATGTGGCCCAAAGAAAGGATCTTAGAGGTTTATGTCAATATCGCGGAGATGGGTAACGGCACTTTTGGCGTGAGCGCAGCGAGTAGAAAATTTTTTCATAAATCGCCCAGTAAGATTAATGCGTCCGAAGCGGCGTTGCTGGCGGCAGTCCTGCCCAATCCAGTTCGATTTAGAGTTGATCGGCCGTCGCGTTATGTTCAGTCTCGTCAGCGTCACATCTTAAGTCAGATGCATAAGTTAGGATTTCAGTATTTAAACACTTTAAAAAATTAATAGAGTGGGTATTGTTAAGTCCAGATTCAGCGCGATCTTTAGTAGTGCAGATGTTTTAGGGGCGATTTTTTTCGTAATTTCCCGCTCAAGAAACAAGGCGCGTGGCCGCTATAGCTGCATGACCAAACTCTTGGTAGGCGGTTTTTCAGCATCGTTCGACTCGCAACCTTGATAAAGTTTGTTTTGGCTGCAGTGTGGCCGCTGTTATTATCGCGGACAATATTTAAGAAGGGCAATACTGTGTGGTTACTTATAGTCTTGCTGGTAAGCCTTGCCTCCAATCCGGCATTTGCGGGGGTTGATAAGCCCTCTGCGCAAAAAGCCAGCGTCAAGGCGGGGCAAAAGGCTAGTGTTAAGCGCACTGATGTAACGAAAGTTAAGCGCGCTGTTGTAAAGGTTAAATCGCGCGTGCGCGATAAGCGTGTTAGACGGTCTATGCCCACCATGAGTGCGGCGACGGGCAACAAGCTGCAGTTGCAGTCGGCGACAGTCTTAATCGTTGACCAGCGCGACGGCCACATTATCTATAGCAAAAATACCGGCGCCGCATCGCCGATCGCATCCATCACCAAGTTAATGACAGCTATGGTTACGCTGGATGCGCGGCTGCCTTTGTCTGAAGCAGTCACCATTTCAACAGAAGATATTGATCGCTTGCGTAACACCACGTCAAGATTGCGTGTGGGTGCAACCTTATCGCGTCGTCAGTTGCTGCAATTGGCTTTGATGTCATCAGAAAATCGCGCGGCAGCCGCTCTGGCCCGTACTTATCCAGGCGGTTTGCCCGGGTTTCTTGTTGCAGTAAATCTAAAGGCCAAGAAATTGGGTATGGATCGAACCGTGCTGGTTGATGGCACAGGGTTGAATAGTCACAATGTGTCGACGGCTGAAGATTTGGCAAAAATGGTTTCGGCAGCCTATGACTATCCGCTGATAAGAGATATCTCCACTGCGTCGTCTTATATGCTGTCTAATCCGAAGGCACGCAAACTTGAATTCCGTAATACCAACATGCTAGTGAAGAATCGCGATTGGAACATTGGTATTAGTAAAACGGGCTACATTAATGAGGCTGGGCATTGTTTAGTTATGCAGGCACAAATCGCTAATCGTCCGACAATAATCGTGTTGCTCGATTCGATGGGTAAGTACTCGCGTATTGGCGATGCTAACCGGATTAAAAAGTGGATTGAAGCGAATAAAAACAGTGTGCAAGTGGCTGGCTGATCTTTATCTCCGTGGTTTTATTCCTCTTTTAGGTTCTGCCTGTAATGGATCGTCCGGCCAATAGTGCTTAGGATAGCGGCCCCGTAAGTCTTTGCGTACCTCGTAGTAAGTAGTCTGCCAAAAATTTGCCAGGTCTTGTGTTATTTGCACGGGCTTGCGTGCCGGCGAGAGCAAATGCAGCATCACTTTCACCCTACCCCCGGCAATAACCGGCGTCGCGTTTAGACCGAACAGTTCTTGCAGACGTACTGCGAGGATAGGCGTTTCGTCATTTTTATACTCTAGCTGGATACGTGAACCGCTTGGCACTTCTAAGTGCGTGGGTGCGAGCTTTTCGATGGCTTGTTGTTGTTGCCATGTTAGTTGCGCGATCAGGATCGCATGTAGATCAAGCGTCTGTAGCTGCGACAAGCGACTCAGACGGGAAATGTGCGGCGCAAGCCAGTTTTCGAGCGTCGCAGTCAAGGCGCTGTCCGACATATCGGGCAACTCTAGATTTTGTGTCTCAAACTTAAGTTTGAATTGGCGCAAAAAATTTAGCCGCGCCAGCCAGTGGCGAGTTGCCTCGGCCCAAGGCAAGACGCTTAAACCTTGCTCGCGGATGCCCTTTAACAGTTCTTGCAGTACGCAATCCGCATCGGGATTGGCCGCCACCTCGTCTTGTAAAATTAATTCACCTAATTGGATTTGGCGGCGACACAAAACGGCTTTATCGCGTTCACTCCACTGAATAACACTGGCTGTTTTTAAAAGATCGGAAAGATGCGTGACGATGTCGGCGCGACTAATCGGGGCGCCAAGAAAAATACGCGCTTCGCGTGCACGGTCGTCAAGGTTTGCTGCCACGATAAATTCTGCCGTACCTAAGTTTTCGTTGTTGATCAACATGGCGCCTCGCCCATTGGCCAAACGATAATGTCCGATCGCGCCTGCGCGCATTTGTGCGATGCGATCAGGATAAGCGAAGGCGAGTAACAGGCCCGTTTGGTCGATGTCGCCACCGGGCTTCACATTAAGTTGGCGACAATGTTGCGCTGTGGACTTTAATACCCGCTGACTGATGCCGTAATCCACGGCGCGGCCGTCATAGCTATGACGCGATGGTTCGCGCGCGATATGACGTAGTGCTTCAACACGCAAGCGTAAATCAGCATTCTTATCGTCCTGCAATTTGATGATGTCGCGTTCATCCAGCAATGCCGCAATCTCGCATGCCAAGCCGCCGAGTTTGAGCGCCTTGGCTTTAAGCATCATGTGCGCAAGGCGCGGATGCACCGCTAGGGCCGACATCTCTTTGCCCAAAGGCGTAATGCGGTATTGCACGTCGATCGCGCCAAGACGTAGCAACAGATCTTGAGCTTGTGCGAACGCGGCTTTAGGTGGGTCATCTAGCCATGCAAGTGACGAGGGACTGGGTATGCCCCAGTTTGCTAGCTCCAATGCCAAGCCAGATAAATCCGATTCCAAGATTTCAGGCGCGGTTTGGGGGGTGAGTGTGGCGTGAGTACTTTTCGTCCAACTCCTATAGCAAATGCCTGGCTCTAAACGACCAGCACGACCTTGACGTTGTTCGGCAGACGCTTGGGAAATTTTGACCGTTTCTAAGCGTGTCATACCGCTGCGTGGATCAAATCGCGGTACGCGTCGTAAGCCGCTATCAATGACAATACGAATGCCTTCGATAGTTAAACTCGTCTCAGCGATGGTGGTGGCCAATACGACCTTACGCATGGCTGGTAATGGCGCGAGGATGGCGCGTTGTTGCATTTCCCAGCTCAAATCTGCATACAAGGGAACGATCTGCACAGCAGGATTGTTGAGTACCTCATTAAGGCGTTTTTCCACGCGTCTGATGTCGGCGACGCCCGGCAGGAAAACCAAAATACTGCCTGTTTCATTGGCAATTGCTTCCACGACTTTTGCGACAATTGCTGGCTCCGGTGTTGCACTCTCCCGCTCAAGGTAGCGAGTTTCGACAGCAAAGCTGCGGCCTTCACTGGCAATAATCGGCGCATTCCTTAGTACTTTGGCAACGGCTGCGGTATCCAAGGTTGCCGACATCACGATCAAACGTAGATCTTCGCGCAAGCCTGTCTGCACATCCAAGCACAGTGCTAAGCCGAGATCCGAATGCAAATTACGCTCATGGAATTCATCAAAGATCACAGCGCCGACGCCAGTTAGCATCGGGTCGCTTTGCAGCATGCGGGTAAGAATACCTTCAGTAATTACTTCGATGCGTGTCAGTGGTCCGACGCGTGTCTCGTTTCGAATTCGATAGCCAACGCTTTCACCCAACGCTTCGCCTAACTCCAAAGCCATCCGTTGCGCCGCGTTACGTGCGGCCAGACGGCGCGGTTCAAGGAGTAGAATGCGCTGGCCTTGTAACCAGGATTCGTTTAATAATGCTAAGGGGACGCGCGTGGTTTTTCCCGCGCCGGGTGGTGCTTGGACAACGGCATTGGTGTGAGCGCGCAAGGCTTCTTGCAAGCGCGGCAGCACGGGGTCGATAGGTAGAGAAACCATCTTTAGCATTTACCTAAGGTGCTTCTTAAAATTCGCTGAAACGATGTTGCCTGTATGTGTGCCGGGCGGGATCGATGACTCGTTACGAAACGCACGAACAGCGGCTTGCTTATGTCGACAAACCTTGCCACTACCGTTTGGTCGAATTTTTAGAAGCATCTTTAAAAAATCCGTCGAAAATTACCCATCGCGGCCTTTAAGATTATTACAGGAAAAACCAAATGGCACAAAATTCATCTGCTTGGGCGTTCGCCTGTCATGTTAGTCATGGCGACGACGGTTCGGCTTGCATTGTAAAACACGATACTTCGGGTTCGCAGGTAGTGGCCGTGACGCAAACTCACACTACGGGCGCCAGCGCAGACAGGAAGCCGATTTTTATCGGTATCAACAAAAATGACAAAGCGCTGATGATGAATGCCGTCAACCGCGAGATCAGCGTACTCGATGCGTTGCCGATTGATGCGTTTGCCATGTATGCCTATCCGGATCCAGATGGCTCAACGCACTGGTACGTGCATGATGGCGACAAAAACGGTAACGACGAATTAAATTGCGGCACCTCGGCATCATCGGTAATGATCGTGCGCAATAACGGCACGAGTGCGGAGTTACTAAAACTGATTTGCCCTGGTCGCGGACACCATGTAGTGACCTTCACCGCTCCCACGGTCGCTGCACCAACGGTGCCTTCGCGCGCTTTTATTAGCAACCTCACGGATGGCACTATCGCGATTGTTGGCAATGACCCAACAGATAGCGCCACCTATTTAAACATCATCACTAGCATTAATCTTTACGATGCTGACAAAGACAAGTCGGCTCCCGGCAGCATTCCTAACGGCGCCGCGCCACACGGTATGGTGTATTCAACGGTTACCGCTAAAATTTATAATTTGAATAATGGCTACAATTCCATTGCCGTGATCGATCCGCTCACTAACAGCATCGTAAGCACCATTCCATTGCCGTTTAGCAGTAACTTACTCTTAAGTCCGGATGCCCGTTATGCACTAGGAAAAGGCGTAGATCGCGGCACCAATCTCGATCATGTGATAGGCAAGCTGTCAGTCGTTGATCTCGCTAAGGGTGCTGTGGCTAGCACGATCGACTTGCCGGATTTTTATCCCAGCACCTACCGTTTTAACCCCGACGGCAGCAAACTTTATGTGACCTCAGCCACCACAGGCAAAGGTACGCAGAAAGACAATGTGCGAAAAAATGTTGTGTTGGTGTTTGATGCGACAGCATTGCCGAAGCTGGTGTTGCTTAAAGAAATTGGCGTCGGCGTCGCAAACTGCGGCCGCCGACCTATCGCTTTTCTAAATGGATTAGTGTTTGTACCCAACCCGACGGATGGCTCAGTCTCCATCGTCAACGGCGATGACGATTCAGTGCTTGAAACGGTAGTTATAGGGCCGGGTTTGGTAACAGACTTTAATTTTTCGTATTGGGATGGAAAGTTATACGGTTGCTAGGTGATAGACTTTTGAGCCAGCGCTTCACTCCAAATAGTGACCCGGTTTTTGCCGGCGCGCTTGCTGACATAGAGGGCTTGATCGGCGCGATCGAGTAGATCCTGCGCGGTTTTCCCATGTTCTGGCAAGGACGCCAGCCCTATGCTACAGGTCGTTTTAACATCATGGGCAGATGTCGTATCCAGCGCGAAGCAGTGGGAAGCCATGCGCTCTCGTATGCGCTCGCCAAAAATTAAAGCGCCTTGCTCATTCGTTTGCGCGGCCACAATCACAAATTCATCGCCACCAAATCGGCCTAAAATATCAGACACCCTGCATTGCCCATGCAAAAATCTACCGACATCGTGAATGAGCTTATCGCCCATCAGATGGCCCAAGGTATCGTTACAGCTTTTGAAACCATCGAGATCGATAAAGATGACCGATAAAATTTGACGATGACGATTGCAGCGCTCGATTTCAGTTTCGAGTCGCGAGATTAAATTGTGCTTGTTTAACAGGTTTGTTAACGGATCAAACGTTGCCTGCCGTTTTAACTCGGTAATCAGGCGTGCCTTCTCGACCGCCTCGACGGCTTCCGTGGCGAAAATATTTAACAGCAGTTGATCGTTAGTGCTGTAGGGATTTTCGTTTTTACGAAATACTGTGATGCAACCCAAGCTTCCTTCTCGCGTCCGCATCGGCATGCATATGACCGAACCCAACGACGTCAAGTTGGCTGTTTCAGCCTCGCACCTTTCCGCTACTCTTGCAAAATTCGGGGCCACAAACGGCTCGCCTTTTTGCACAACCATCCCAGCGATGCCTTCGCCTATGGTGATGGGCGGTTGTGTAAACAAACCTTCTTCTATGCCAAAGCCGCTGTTGACGTTGAGCGTACCTGATTTCAAATCAAAAACACGAATCGTCGCTGCATCTGCCTGAATAAGCGAGACGACGCTTTTGGCGATATGATCAAGAACGTCTTCCACGGCATCGAAAACCACCATGCGTTCGGTAATCATAAAAATACGGTCGAGAATTTTGTCGCTCATTGCATAGCCTGGGAGTAGTCAACGTATTCATAATCGGCACGGAACCAATTAACTTTATAGTTAAGGCTCCATGCCGACGGCGAATGATCACGATGTTGTTAGCGGAAATAGCGGCATTCGCGCAAGCCTTGGCGGCAGAAGCTTCGATTAATAAAGATTTGCCAAAACCTGCGCGAGAGTTTTAAATCCCTTACACCCGCGTGAATGCATAAACCTAAAAAAGGAACATTTATGCCACTTAGCCATGGATACGGCGTTGCTATCGGAAGCAAGCATAAATATTATCGTGACCCCATTAATGCCTATGGGCAGTATTACCACGGCAACCTCGAAGTGCAGACGCCCATCGGCGTCTATAAATGTGCGATCGATGTTGATAGCAAGCAGTTACCCAATGGCGTCGAATGGCGTGTCGTAGAATTGGGCAAATCGAACCTCAAAGGCCTTAGCTTGTTAGCTAACGGTTGGCATTACTTAAACTCAAACGCCACATCCGGAGCGTTGGACTATATCCGCAGCGTTGAATTGCAGTCTAAAGTAGGGTGCGTTTTTGTGGTGTTCAACCCCATCCTTGAAATGTTGCGCCGACTTCTACGAACTGTAATCAACCCGCCATGGAAACAGGGCACAAGCCTCGACGCCCTGGCCGATCTGGAACCCCTGCTGCAAAACCCCAAGCGCCTCTATGTCCTTGGCGAGCCGTTTACTACTGGTTTAGGTGTACACAACATCCACCAAAACCAAGGCGACCCCGCCAATAGCCAGTGGTGGGCGGAAAACGGCATTTGGCAAGACGGAGCAACCTTAATACAACGCCAAGACGACACCATCGCCGCTTTTTTGAATAAGTTTACAACGCAGTCCTATAAAACGGATGACAGCGGGCATCCCATTTAGGATGGGAGTCTAGGCTGGAGTGAGCCCACGTAATTCTTGCAGCGAGAAAATTCGAATCGCTGACGCCGCCTTGAGTCGAGTATCGCGTTACTTATTTTCAGAAATTATTGGCGCGCCCGACAGGATTCGAACCTGTGACCTTTGGCTTCGGAGGCCAACACTCTATCCATCTGAGCTACGGGCGCGGGGGGACAAAAGCATAACATTTTAAGGGCGTTAACGTCTATTTTATTGGGTGGCGGGGGATGGATAGTTATGGCGGTATTCAACCGAAACGACAAGGTGTTCCGCATGGTAGTTCGCATGTTTCTTAGCGAACTGAGTAGAGTCGTCAGCTGCGTGGTATCGCAAAGACATCGAGGAAATATTTCTTTCTCTATCGCCGTCTGATTTTGAAAAAGGTATCTATCTATAGGGCACTTCTATAAATCCCGTTTAATCGCCGTTACTCGGTTATAGAGTTCCGTTTTTTGATGTTCTCTGATCTCGGCGCAGTTATTTGCCGTGCCGTGATCGTTTTTTGCATCCGTTCAATCCATTGTTGGCGCTCTTTTCTCCATTTTCATGCGGCTACCCGTGGGCTGGACGCACTGACCCTGTCAAAGCTAAACACCTGGGTGCGAATCAGCATCTCGATGCGGGCGAGGTTATAGGTCAAGTTCATCAAGC
>JANPPH010000015.1:0-7410 GCA_031428395.1 Gammaproteobacteria bacterium | reverse complement strand
ATCGAGTGGCCAAATTTATCCCCGGTAACAAAGACCCAACGAGCTGGGAACCGAGTATTGATCCGAGCGCTGGCAACGCAATCAACACCATCAGCCTTTCACCTGATGGCATGCCGGTAAAAACCTTCGCCATCGACCCAGTTAACAGCCAAATTGTCTATGCGGGCACCGAAAAAGCGGTCTACAAAACCACCAACGGTGGCCAAAACTGGAGTGCGGCGAATAGCGGGCTACCCAGCGAAAAAATTCGCGCCATCGCGACCCATGCTAGCGCACCGAATACGTTATACGCAGCCACTGAGAGCGGATTTTTTAAAAGCACTGACGCCGGTGCAACGTGGCGTGGCGCGAATCAAGGCCTTAGCAATACGAAGCTATTAGCCATGGCTGTTCATCCAAGTAACGCCGCTATCGTGTACGTTGGCACGGCGTTTTACACTGGATCATCGGCTGAAATTTTTCGTAGCGGTGACGGCGGCGAAACCTGGACCGCACTGACCCAAACTCCTACCCATCAAGACATCACCGCCCTTGCCATTGACACCAAAAAAAGTCCTGAGATCGTGTTTGCTGGAACGAAGACCGCTGCGTGGCGCAGCACTGACGCTGGGCAAACTTGGACGGGAATTTTGGATGTCACGGCAGGCATAGCAAAAATTGCTATCGTGTCCGGCAGCGCGTCCGACAAACCGTCGACCGTCTACGTCGCTTTCGGCGCTACCGTCATTAAAAGTGAGGACGATGGTACAACGTTTGCCGCGACCGATGGAGCCCTAAATGATCTGGTGAATGACCTAGCCATTGCCCCTTCATCGCCCAAGACACTATTCGCTGCCACCGCCACACAAGGCATTTACCGATCCATTGATGCTGGCCTACGTTGGGCGGGGGTTTCTAGCGGCATGGGCAACAAAAATGCGTATGCCGTGGCGATTGATCCCACCAATCAAAGCACGCTCTACAGCAGTACGTCCAGCGGTTTTGTCTATAAAACCAGCACCAACGGGAGTGCCTGGGTGGAAGCACATAGCGGCATTCCCCATGACATTTTGTACATAGGCGGTAAGTTCACCACGGTGGATAGCCAGCCCCGTAATAACATTGCTGCGTTGGATACTGCCGCGACTGCAAGTGGTTCCTATGTTATGGACTGGAATCCGGGCAGTGGCGGCGACATTCATGCACTAGCCCTACATCACGCAGAAAAAATACTCTATGTCGGCGGTACCTTTTTAACCATTGGTTTAGGCACCCGCAATCGCCTCGCGGCTGTAAAAACCAGCGACGGCAGCATCACCACCTGGAACCCAGACTCCAACGGCGCGGTGTTCTCTCTCGCGTTAACCACTGATAAGTCGATAGTCTATGCGGGCGGTGATTTCACTCAACTTGGCACGACTCCACGCAACCGGCTCGCGGCAATTAATACTACATCCGGCACGCCGACGACGTGGGATCCCAACAGCGATGGCGCAGTGCATGGAGTGGCATTAGTTGATGACAATTTACTCTTTGCTGCAGGCGCCTTCACTACTCTAGGCGGAGCTCCCAGAGCTTATCTCGCATCCCTTCGCTTGGATAAGGCGACATCCAATGCAACAGCCTGGTCACCCAATCCCAATCTTCCATTCCCCTCTGGCCAGCTACTTTCCATCCAAGGCTCAACTCTCTATGTGGGCGGCGCTTTCACCACCCTCAACAGCCAATCTCATTTACATTTAGCCGCCTTTGAATTTAAAGGCCCTGTCGCTAAAGCCACCCCGCCAGGCGGCGCTTACCGCGTGGCACAGACAGTAAGTTTAGGGTGCTTATTGGAATCCAAAGCCGAATGTCCAACAGGTTATGAAATCTATTACGCCTTAGATAACGGCACTCAAGTACCTTCATCGCTCTACGCAAGCCCCCTTGGGTTTTCTCTCAACACGACACTGCGCGCCTTCGTCATTGACGTCGAAGGCATACGCAGTCCCGTCGTTAAAGAAGAATACATATTGGACTACGAAGGCCCAATGACAACCGCTGACCCTGCTGGCGGTCACTATGCCTATACCCGCACAGTCAAGCTAACTTGCACTGAAAACGGCACCAAACCGGCTGGCTGCACAACAACGTTTTATACGATCGACGGCACGGTGCCTTCTTTCACTGAGAAGTTTAATGCGACAACGAAAGTGACGGAATATAAGCCAACGGGCAGCACGCGGATTTTCATTCCAACCGATCCCATCCCGATGATGTTCAACGCCACGCTAAAATTTCTGTCCATTGATAAAGCCGGCAATGTCGGCCCCGTGGGCGAGGCGAATTTTGAGGTTACGCGCGGCGCGGGAAGCGGCTGGGTTGGATTGCCGATGCTTATATTGGCGTTAATGGGATTGTTTGGACGATTTTTACGCCGTGGAGCTGTCACTGCAACGGGTGGGCGAAAATGGTGGTGATATTTTCACCGTAACGCTCCATCAGCTACGTATTTCGCTGCAACCGACGCTGCCGCAGTGATAGCGCTATCCATCATTGAGGTAGATACCGCTGCCAATCCTGACTTTTGTCGCCAAACACTAAAAAATTTGGATTCAAAATACTGTCTTTAGCGTTGTAGCGTAACGGCTGCAACTGCATATCGGTGAAACTACCGCCTGCTTCTTCAACAATGCACTGCGCCGCAGCAGTATCCCATTCCGAAGTGGGGCCAAAGCGTGCGTACACATCGACTTTGCCCTCCGCAACTAAACACGACTTCAACGAACTACCGATGTTCACCAATTCGACATCATCAAACTGCGCGAGAAAGGCATCGAACTTGCCGTCGTTGTGCGATCGACTGCCTGCAATGGCGATACGCCCGCCATCCCACGGTCGCACTTTGATTGGTGTGGGTTGGCCGTGACGCTCTTGACGAAAAGCGCCTTGGCCCTGTGATGCCATAAACGAGACTTCGCTGACCGGGACATGAATGACGCCCAACACCGCTTGATGCCCCTTGATTAAAGCTATATTGACGGTGAACTCGCCATTACGTTTGACAAATTCGCGCGTGCCGTCGAGCGGATCGACCAGCCAGAACCACGGCCAAACACTCCGTTTTGCAAACGGCACGAGGGCATCTTCCTCAGACAAAACCGGAACATTGGGTGTCAGCGCATTAAGCCCCGCGACGATAATATCGTGGGCTGCGGTATCTGCCTCAGTCAGCGGCGAACGATCGTCCTTGTGCGCCACCGCGAATTCGCTGCGATAAACCTGCATGATGCGTTCGCCCGCCGTTTGGGCGAGATCAACGATGGGCTCTAGCAGAGAATCGATATCGATTTTCATTGTCGCTCTACTTGGCTTGTTGAAACTATTCATTAAATCTAACGCTTCTTCATCAAGTCGCGAACCATGTATAAGGCCGCAATACTTCGCGCCTCAGTGCAATCCTCGCATGCTAACAACTCATCCAATTGACTTAAGCGCCAGGGTACAACTTCAATTTCTTCCGGCTCGTCGCCGATCGCCGTTTGCACCGACAAATCTTCGGCCAGCACTATATGAGTAACATGTCCAAAATAGCCAGGCGCCAACGTTAGCGATGCGATACGCTGCAAGGAGCGTGCGCTATGACCCACTTCTTCCATCAACTCGCGATTAGCGGCGACTAACAAATCTTCATCCGCCTCAATGCGACCCTTCGGCAAAGCAAGCTCGTATCGATGCACACCCGCCGCATATTCGCGAATCAACAATACGGTATCAAGATCCAACATGGGCACTATCAATACAGCCCCCTTGGATCTGCTACAAAGGCGCTCATATTGCGTCACAACACCATTGGAAAATTCTAACTCCACCTGCTCAACATGAAAGAGCCGGGTCTTGGCCACTGTCGAAGTATTTAGAATTTTCGGTTTATCACGCATACTTATTGGCTACTTAGGCTATAACTATCTCGGTTTATTCTACCCCTGATTGCGAAACTTGACATGGTAAATTGGCAAACTATTGATACCGTGCTACTCGATATGGATGGCACCTTGCTGGACCTCCACTTCGACAACCACTTTTGGCAGGAATATGTGCCTGAACGCTTCGCTGCCAGTCGAGGTCTAGATGTACCCACCGCAAAAGCGATATTAACGCCGATTTTTCGCCGCGCCGAAGGCACCTTGAACTGGTACTGCCTCGACTATTGGTCACGTGAGCTTGAATTAGACATAGCGTCGCTCAAGCGAGATGTCGCGGAGCTTATTGCGATAAAGCCTCATGCAATTGAGTTTCTCGATGCCGTGCGCGGCGCCAACAAACGAGCAGTATTAGTGACTAATGCCCACCGAAAGAGTTTAGCCTTAAAGCTCGAACGCACCAGGCTCGATGGACATCTTGACAGCCTGATTTCCGCGCATGATTTTGGTTCGCCTAAAGAAACCAACACTTTCTGGTTGCGTTTGCAAAAAGCTGAACCCTTTGAACCCTCTCGCACCCTACTGATCGATGACACGCTATCTATTCTGCGTGCAGCGCGCGCCTTTGGAGTCGCACAGCTTTTGGCGGTAGCGCGTCCTTCATCACAGCACCCGACCAGAGCAACCGAAGAATTCGCAGCGCTCGAAAATTTTCGCGACATTATGCCTTTTTAACTTGCCCCGTGGACCAAGACTTAAAGCGCTTTTTGCAGTACTGTAATAACGAATCATAGCCATCAAAAAACAACTCAAAACCGTCTTCAGCCGCCGCATCGTATTCACAATAGTCGTTGGAATAGGTGCGACAAATCTGCGGTCTAGTATGGTAGATCCCGCACCTGCCGCCTGCTTGTAAATGGGTGCACTTATTGTTGATAAGCAGAAACCAGCCATCTTCGTCTTTGTAAACTTGCACATTTTGATGTGCAATTTGCCACAACAAGTGATCAAAATCTTGTTTAGCGCGTGGCGTTGGAATGTGTTGCGTAATATAGGTACAACATTTCGAGTTAGTGCAAAAACCGCATTTATTTTCTGGCGTGATACGTTCAGCATGAATAGGTATTGTGTGGATGGCCATGACTTTATCTCAAATGGTTAACACGGCGGAAGTAAAACGCTTGTCGCCACTTTCTACGCCAAATTCAACCCATCGAACATAGGTTATTGTAGTACGACTACTTCTTCTCCAGCGCCAACGCTACCGAATTTATACAATAACGCAAATGTGTAGGCTCTGGCCCGTCCTCAAACACATGCCCCAGATGTCCTCCACAGCGGCTGCATAATACTTCCGTACGGCGCATGCCATGGCTCACATCCGTTTCGGCGATCACCTTCTCTTGATCTAATGGCTGCCAAAAACTCGGCCAGCCACTTCCCGAATCATATTTAGTGGCGGAGTCAAACACAGGGTTGCCACAGCAGGCACAGTGATAGACCCCATTTTCTTTCGATGCATAATACTCGCCGGTAAAAGGTGCCTCCGTGCCTTTCATGCGACAAACTCTATATTGCTCAGAGGTTAAGTCATGCCTCCATTCCGCTTCCGTTTTCACAATCTTTTCAGCCATCGCTAACCTCTCTTTTGGTTCAGGTAACCATTATCAACACGACAACAAAGAGCACCACCAGCGCAAGCGGAATCAACACACCCATCCAATCCTTCGTCTGCGCATTTTTGCTTTTTCCAAATGACGCTTTGATGCCAGGACCCATCCAGACCAACAGCACTACCACCAACGCTGCAAGAAAAATCTGTTCCCACATACCAAGTGGCTGCATAACAGTTACCGCCTATGATGCTGACAATAGTTAGTATGAAGTCTACCCTTAATATGGATAAGACTGTAGTCATACCAGGAGGGTTCACTATGAGCATCGCAGCGAGTGTTAAAGAATATCTTGATAAAAACCATATCGAGTACGATGTGGTGCGCCACCCACGTACTGAATCAAGCATGCAAACCGCCGAAATGGCGCACATAAAAGGCGACCAATTAGCCAAGTCAGTGTTATTAGAAGACGAGTCGGGCTATGTGTTGGCCATTATACCGTCCACCCACCATGTTGAGCTTGATAGAATCAACGACCAATTAGAACGGGATTTGGAACTGGCCACCGAAACGGAAATTTCAAGCCTTTTCCAAGACTGCGCCCGCGGCGCTATTCCAGTGCTCGGCCCCGCGTATAAAATCCCGACGATCGTTGATGACGACTTGATGCTCCAGCCCGACATTTATTTTGAAGCAGGTGACCACGAAGCTTTGGTACACTTGACCGGACATCAATTTCGGCAGATGGTTTCAGAAATGGAACACGGGCATTTAAGTCGTCACCTATAGTGCCAATGGCAGTGTCAAAGGTTCCAATGACAACGCAGGCTTCATCCTTCTTTACGTGGAGTGCTAACTATTTCAACCCGACACCGCCGATATCCACATGATAAATAAATCCATCACGCTTACGGACAGGCTCTACCGCTACATGCTGTCAGTTTCGTTACGCGAGCCGGAGGTATTATCGAAGCTGCGCGAAGAGACTGAACAGCACCCTCTATCGCGTATGCAAATTGCACCAGAACAGGGGCAATTTATGGCCATGCTGGTCAAGCTCATTGGCGCGCGCCGCTGCCTTGAGATTGGTGTATTCACGGGATATAGCTCGCTTTCGGTGGCGCTTGCATTACCGCCAAACGGCGAATTAATTGCCCTCGACATGAGCGCCGATTGGACCGCTATCGCGCGTCGTTATTGGCAACTCGCAGGCGTTGCCAATAAAATCGATTTGCGCTTAGCTCCCGCATTAGTCAGTTTGGAACAGCTAGACACCGCAAGTAACGCAGGCACGTTCGACTTTATTTTTATTGATGCAGACAAAGCCAACTACATAAACTACTACGACTACGCAATACGTTTTTTAAGACCTGGCGGGCTGATCGTCATCGACAATGTACTATGGTCCGGCGACGTGGCCGACCCGTCCATTAATGACAAAGACACCTCCGCTTTACGCGCATTCAATGAGCGCTTACATCACGACAAGCGCGTTGATTTAAGCATGATACCCATGGGCGATGGACTGACGATTGCACGCAAGCTGTAAGCCAGTTTTCAATGGTTACGCGGGGTTCGACAGCTTAACATTACAAGTGTGTGCTAATGCTTAATGTCGATTGGCTTGGACTTGCAGCTGGCCTGCTTACGACCATTGCATTCATCCCTCAAGTGATAAAAAACTGGCAGACCAAATCCGCACACGATATTTCGCTTGGAATGTTTTCGTTATTCAGCAGCGGCGTGTTTTTATGGTTACTCTACGGAATCGCTATCGAATCTACACCTATCATCATTGCCAATAGCATTACTTTGCTACTGGCTTTAACTATTCTGGGGCTAAAAATCCGCTTCCATTAACCTAAAAAAGGCAGTTGGAATCGTAGCGAGGGCGCTTAAAATGTTGAAGATGG
>JANPPH010000014.1:0-2905 GCA_031428395.1 Gammaproteobacteria bacterium | reverse complement strand
CTGCGCGGGAATGACGGGTGCTAAGCTTTTTGGGGCTTAAGCAGTTTGGGTGTATTTTGCAGCACCAGCAAGCCTAAAGCGCGCAGGGCTGCGTCTTTTTGAGCGCTTTTTTAAATCCCATAGCCACTACTGATTTTAGGCCAAACGTTTCTTCGCTCCCTCGCTCTACGCAACGCCGCAAACCCAACGCTACTCGCGAGTAGCACAAGCAACGTTAGATCGACGCTGCCGCGGCGTTTGCCACGCGTTCCGCCGGCACCACCCGTGCCTGTTTCAATCACGGTAGTGGTTACTGTCGCGCTGTTGTTGTTGGTGAAATAATCTGTGTTGGGGTCAGCGGAGGTGACTTCCATGGTAGTGGTCAAGGTGGGGCCGCTAAAGTCCGCGAGAATTTTAACAGTGATAATCAGTTGTACCGATTGAAAGGCGGCGATGTCACCCACGTTACACGTAACGATATTGGCGGTATTAGTGCAACGTGCATCCATGAAAACGATTTCCACCGTCGACGGAAAGGTAGTTTTGGTGACGGTCTTAACGCCAGTTGCTGCATCGGGCCCGACGTTAGAGATAGTAATACGATATTGTAGCTGTTCGGTCATCGCTACCGGATCAGGATCATCGACCAGTGTAATTTTCACATCCGCCAAGGTCGATGCGCCGGGAGAGCCACCTAATTCAAAGGCGCCAATGTCGCATAACTTATCGACACGTGCATAAAAGCGTTGGTCGCGCGTTGGGCAATAGGCGGCATCGGCGGCGTCGATCGCCGGGCTGCCTGTTTGTAATGCTACAGTAAGAGTGTCGCCGCCATTGTTCAGTAGGCCTGCGGTGGTATCCAACAGCGGATCGGTGTTCGTTCGATCAGCAGCCTCCATGAAATTGCAGCTGTTACCTGAATCAATATTGTGCCCGCCGCTTTCGTGGTTGGAAATGATAAACTTCGTATCCCCGCCGCAGTTAGTGGCTAATTCGGGTTTGGTAGAGTCGTGAGCGATGATGGTGTTGGCGAACGTCACCTCAGGTTTGTTGTTGGCCTCGGGGTCATCAAAGATATAAAGCTGCGTGGCAGCGGGGTAGGCAGCGCCATTGTACGTGGCGGTGTTGTTATAGATGGTGTTGTTGGTAATTGATAGTCCAGAGCGAGTAAAAATAGCCGCACCGCGCGGCGGTTGAGGCTGGGCTGCCGTTGCATCTTCAGTTTTATCGATAGTGTTATTGGCGAACGTAATATTGGTGAGCTCGGCAATAAACCGACCTATGTGCACCAAACCCCCACCCTGGAGCCTTGCCTTGTTTCCATTGATAGTGGACTGCGTGACGGTCAAGGGCGAGGAAGAGTTGGCTATGCCGCCGCCGAAACTCGCCGCGTCGTTGTTGCTAATCATGGTGTTGGTAATGACTACATTGCCGTCGTTTTCACCTTGGTTTTGGGTGGCAACGCCGCCGCCAATTTGTTCGGCTTTGTTGAAGGATATGGTGCTTCTAGACACCGTTAAAAAGCCGCCAAAATTAGCAATTCCACCGCCATTAAAGCTGCTGTTTCCCCCCGTGGCGTCGTCTCCGCCGATCTTGCTTAAATCAAGCACGTAAAGTGTGCCCAGATTAAGAATGCCGCCGCCGACATGTACTTGCGCATTGACTTCAATCTGGCCTGCGCCAAAGACGTTGGTGGTTCGATTCGCGCTCACGATCGTGCCGCGTAAGGTCATCGTGCCTTTGTTGCCGTTGAAAATACCGCCACCACCGCGATCGCCGCGACCTGTCTGGTTGATGTTGGCGACGTTATTACCCACCACGCAGTTGATTAACTCAACAGTTCCGGCAACGTTATGCAATCCGCCGCCAACGCCTTTGTCGGCCAAGCCGCCTTCGTTAGTGGTTTTATTGTTGTCGAGGTTGACGCTGTTGAGCGTCACTTTGGCCGTATCGTTGTATAAAGCGCCGCCGTTGTCACTCTCAGCAATGCCATTTTTCAACGTTAGCGATAAGAGGCTAACCTCGATTGTGCCAATTATATGAATCAACCTGTCGCCTAAGCCGCTACCATCAATGATGGTCGAATTTATGCCTTGGCCATTTAGGACGGTGTCGCCCAAGATATCTAGATCACCTGTGCTCGCGCTGTCTTCACTGAGGCCGCCACGGGTTAAGGCGTAGGTATTGGGAGGGATGTCAACCGTGTCTGCGCCAGGGCTATTGTTGGCGGCGATAATGGCTTCGCGCAAGGAGCAATCGGCATCGCAGCTGCCATCGTCGGTGTCAACAGCCTTGGTGACATTAAACGTGGCGCCAACTGCGGGCAGCGAAAGGGAAAACGTCAGGCTCAATAGCCCGAGCAACGACAGCAATTTATTAGTTTTCATAGTGTGTATGGTTTCGTTTCATGTGACACCGCGTTGATGTTATGTCTGCTGCGTTTGAGCAGCTGCGGGTCCGTGAGTGTGGATAGTCTCGTGCTGGTAGACCCAGTCTGAACTATCGCGGAAAAATCCCTAAAAAAACTATTGGGCACCTCTAAAAATCCGCTAAAGCCGCGATGGCTGCGTTGGAAATAGGCTCAAAATGCTCATTTACCTCGTGTAAACTGCGCTTTTTCGCCCATTTTCGCCTTACCCTCGCGCCTTGATCGAATTTTTAGAGGTACCCTATTGTTTTGTTTATGTGTCCGCCAAGTTAATGGACATGACAATTCTTTTATAACATAAAAAATTGACCTTCGGCGAATGGAAAATCGCCTTGTGTAAACGCGTTAATAAACAAATTGGTAGCTTCTGCAGCAAAAAAACATTGAAGCAAGGGAAAACCCTAGCAATGACGTCGATTCCCTTATTGAAGCTATGCAAAAATACGCCGCTAACTATAGAGGTGCCCTATAGGTGGCATAATCGGTCTTGCAGAGGGT
>JANPPH010000013.1:0-2672 GCA_031428395.1 Gammaproteobacteria bacterium | reverse complement strand
TGGATTTTAGCCAACGATAAAGTGCCCGTTTGAATGGGAGAAATCAGCAAGCGATTGATTTTATTGGTGGGCCGTCCCCGACTCGAACGGGGAACCTACTGATTAAGAGTCAGCTGCTCTACCATTGAGCTAACGGCCCGCTAGGATGCGGAAAGAATGGGGTGGACGATGGGGCTCGAACCCACGACAACCGGAATCACAATCCGGGGCTCTACCGACTGAGCTACGCCCACCATTGCGTGCGTTTTATGACTTTCGCAAGTAAGCCCGATAGATTAGCCGAAAACGACCTATGCAAGCAAGGCATAGGTCGCGAAAAAAACTGGCAATTCCGCATATTTAGTATAGTTTTATTAGCAGATGCCTGGTAACGACACTGGCGGCCTTACGAATAGGGGAAGGAGGGTTAACGTGGACGGGGCTCGCTTAGCGGTCTTGATGACGTGCTTTAATCGCCGGGATACGACGCTTCGAGCACTGCGTGCTCTAGCGTTGCAAAAAGGCCTAGCGTTGATCCATATCGACGTATTTCTTGTGGACGATGGCAGCACTGATGGAACTGCATCGGCCGTAGCGCAAGAGTTTCCAACGGTGCAGGTGCTTCATGGCGACGGTAGCCTGTTCTGGAATCGTGGCATGCATCTGGCCTTCGCCACCGCCCTCTCCGCCAATTACGATTTCTATCTGTGGTTGAATGATGACAGCATTCTTTACCCCGATGCCCTGCATACATTACTTAACACTTCCGAACAGCTGAGTTTATTGGGTTGCCACGACGCCATAGTCGGCAGCGCAATGCAGGATGCCGTCACGCAGATGCATTCCTATGGCGGGATACGCAAACACCAAACATGGTGGGGTCGCGTCTGGCAAACCAAGGTTCAACCCGACGACCAGCCCATTCAGTGCGACGCATGTAACGGAAACTGCGTGCTTATCCCTCGATCGGTAACACATAAAGTTGGCAATCTCGATCCTGTATTTCGCCACCGCTGGGGCGATCATGACTATTGCTTTCGCGCAATCAAGGCAGGGTGTACGGTGTGGCTTGCGCCAGGCTATCGAGGCACCTGTTCGCGCAATCCCACTCATGGCACTTGGGAAGATTTAAATCTAGGGTTTAGCCAACGCATGAAGAAACTAACGAGTTACAAAGCGATGCACCCCAAAGATTATATTGTTTATTTGCGCCGTCATCGCGGGCCATTTTGGGCCCTGCATTGGTTGTGGCCGTATTGCAAAATCACTTTGCAAGCATTGCGATTTACGCCACAACGCAAACCCAAAAGTGTTGGCTAAGCGCGTCAGTCGGCGGTGAAAAATTTCACTCGGTTCGTCACCTTGCACAACAATTCGTAGGCGATCGTTCCAGCCTGTTGCGCAACCTCGGCAACAGACAGATTCGAACCCCACAATTCGACGACATCACCAATGGCTGCATTGGGATGATCGCGCAGATCTACACAAATAGTATCCATCGAGACTCGCCCTATGAGCGGCACACGCTGGCCTTTAATCAGCACCGGCGTACCAGGCGCGGCATGGCGCGGATAACCATCGCCATAACCAATAGATACCACACCCACCGGCATGTCCTGCGGACAAACAAAGGTGGCATTATAACCAATCGCACTCCCCGCTTTGAATTGATTAATCGCGATCAGGCGAGAGGTAAGCGTCATTACAGGCTTCAGATTAATGCTGTCTGGAATGTCCATTGCGGAGACGCCAAATAACATTAGTCCCGGCCTTACCCATTGGCGATGTGCAAGTGGCCAGGCCAAAATAGCCGCAGAATTTGCAATAGATTGTTCACCCGGAAGGCCCGCCACGATGCGATCAAAACATTCTAATTGCATAGGAGTTTGATCGCTCACAAGATCGTCGGCGCTCGCGAGATGCGTCATAAGGCCTATCGGTTTTACGACAGCGGCTAATCGATTGAGGCGTTGCCAGACAGACAGTGCCATATCTGGTGAAATACCCAAACGATGCATGCCGGTGTCGATCTTCAGCCAAACTTTAATCGGCTGCTTGAATGTCGTGCGCTCGAGATGCTCAACCTGCGAGGGATGATGAATCACGATCGATAGATCGTGCTTGCAGGCGAGTTCAAGTTCAACCGCCTCAAAAAATCCAGCAAGCAATATTATCGGCTTGCTAATCTCCGCTTCGCGCAAAATAATTGCTTCTTCGACACACGCAACACCAAACGCATCCGCCTCATCTAAGGCGCGCGCGGCACGTACTAAACCGTGGCCGTAAGCATTAGCCTTAATGATCGCGGTGACTTTAGCATTGGGCGCGAGTAGGCGAACTTGACGCAGATTATGTCGCAGCGCCGAAAGGTCGATACGCGCATCAACAGCACGCGTCATCCAAAATTCTCGTTCTTGCTATAGATGTCGTGAATGAAATTTTCAAAGCGCGTAAATTGCCCAAGGAACGTGAGACGCACGGTGCCGATGGGGCCATTACGCTGCTTACTGATAATGATTTCCGCGGTGCCTTTATCGGGACTGTCGTCGTTGTACACTTCGTCGCGATAAATAAAAATAATCAGATCGGCGTCTTGCTCAATAGCACCTGATTCACGCAAATCCGACATCACCGGGCGTTTGTTTGGCCTTTGCTCCAAGCTACGATTAAGCTGTGACAATGCGATCACCGGG
>JANPPH010000012.1:0-3641 GCA_031428395.1 Gammaproteobacteria bacterium | reverse complement strand
GGCAAGGCGATACACCAATAAATAATGACTAGGGCCACCCACTCCGGCCGAAACATCTCCAGCCAAGACGGTAAGGGGATAATCGTCAACATCAGTGCCGCAATAATGCTAAGGATTATGGACGGTGAATGATGGCTATTTCCAAGTGTCATGGTGTTTTAAGAGTCGTGACTGGCGCGGCAGGGGCACATGCTGGATCTGCGACTGGGCAAGGTGGTGGTGTTTCGGTCTTTTGCTGCGGCTGCCACACGAGCAATACTTCGCGACTACGATCAAGCTGTGCGGTGGGCTCCGCCGTGATTTTGGCGAACGGCGCGCTCGGGTCGTGTTGAATAGCGATCACTTTCCCCACCGGATAACCTGCAGGAAATCGGCCCGCTAACCCAGATGTAACCAATAAGTCGCCCACGCGGATATCAGCGTTGTTGGGGATATGGGGTACATCTAAAAAATTACCGGTGCCCACGCCAACGGCAATCGCTCGCAAGCCATTGCGATTAACCGCAACGGGTATGGCATGGCTCGGGTCAGTGATGATAATGGCCGTGCTGGTGAGTGGCGTGACATGCACAACTTGTCCCACAATGCCGTCGGCATCCAATATGGGTTGGCCGGAAAAGACCCCGTGGCGACTACCCTTGTTAATCACCACTTGGCGCGAAAACGGTTCCAGGTCAATCGCGAGAAGCTCGGCGATCAACATACGCTCGCCAACATTAAACGAAGAATCGAACAACTTACGCAAGCGCATATTTTCCGCCATCAGCGAGTCCAGTTTCTGCAGTCGCGCTTTCAACAGCAATTGCTGTGTGCGCAGATGTGCATTTTCTTCCTGGAGCTTTTGTCGAGCAGAAAACGTTTCCCGTATCCAGTCGCTACTTGCGGTAGGAAGATGGGTGAGAAATTGCAGCGGATAAAGCAAAACAGCGACACCAACGCGGAACGACTCGAGCACTTGCAGGCGATGGTCAGCCGTCATCAGCAGTATTGACGCGAGGATCAACGTTACGATGCGGACATTAAGCGAAGGTTTCTGGGCGAATAACAGATTAATATCGGCTTCCTCTAACCGAGTTTAGGCGCATAACTGGCTTTCCTCTGCCAAGCGAAAGAACAAATGAATATCGGTTGCAATGCTGGAAACTTAAGTTTTTTTGGAATCCACCAAAAGAAAATAAATCTTAGGGCGCCTCTAAAAATCCCTGATTCGTCGTTCCCGCGAAAGCGGGAACCCAGCAAAATCAATAGGCTGGATGCCCGCTTTCGCGGGCATGACGAATTTTTAGGGCTGCCCCTTAGGCACAACTCCCGCGAAGGATCGGTCGAAAGTCGAATTTCCCCCTCGCGGTAATTGATTTGATATCGCGAGTGTTCTTAATCTACCGTAAATAAATCGGCACCACCCTCATCGATCATTTCCAGTGCTCTGCCACCACCCCGCGCAACGCAGGTCAAAGGCTCTTCGGCGACGAGGACCGGTAAGCCGGTCTCTTCCATGAGCAAACGGTCAAGATCACGCAATAGCGCGCCGCCGCCGGTAAGCACCATGCCACGTTCGGCTATATCGCTGCCCAGATCAGGGGGAGTCTGTTCCAACGCGGTTCTAACGGCGCCAACGATACCTTGCAAAGGCTCTTGCAGCGCTTCCAATATTTCATTGCTATTTAGGGTAAAGCTGCGCGGCACGCCTTCAGAAAGGTTGCGCCCTTTGACTTCGATTTCCCGCACTTCTTTGCCCGGATAAGCTGAGCCAATTTCGCATTTGATGCGTTCCGCGGTGGCTTCACCGATCAAGGTGCCATAATTTCGGCGCACATAATTGATGATGGCTTCATCCAGCCGATCACCGCCAATGCGCACCGAGGCGGAATAGACGATCCCGTTCAAGGAAACGATAGCAACCTCAGTGGTACCGCCGCCGATATCCACGACCATCGAACCGCTTGCTTCGCCGACCGGCATGCCAGCGCCTATCGCTGCCGCCATCGGTTCTTCCATCAGGTAGACTTCGCGAGCGCCAGCGCCTGCAGCGGACTCTTTGATGGCGCGTCGCTCAACCTGGGTAGAGCCACAGGGCACGCAGATTAACACGCGTGGGCTGGGGCGAAAAAAACGCGATTCATGCACTTTGCGAATAAAAAATTGGAGCATTTTTTCCGTCACAGTGAAATCGGCGATGACGCCGTCTTTCAAGGGCCGGATGGCGGTGATATTACCAGGCGTGCGCCCGATCATCGCTTTGGCCTCGGCGCCGACGGCGGCAATCGATTTCGGCGAGCCCGGGCCACGTTCGGTGCGGATGGCGACCACGGACGGTTCGTTTAGTACGATGCCTTGGCCTCGCACGTAGATCAACGTATTGGCTGTGCCAAGGTCGATAGACAAATCACTAGAGAAGATTCCGCGTAGACGTTTAAACATTGAGGTGAGTCATCCTGTGGGAAAAAAATGGCGAAATACTAATACTCATTTAAAACCTTTGAAAAAAACGGATGAGTTTTTCATCGGCCTGGTAAACTTGACCTAATTAAACTTGCTAATCTATCAATCGAGGGGGATTTGGGCAAGTTATGATCTATGATAACTTTTCTAGCTTCAGAATAGGCGGAGTTTTTTAAATGAGTTTTGAACGTTCGGATGTGGAAAAAATTGCTCATTTGGCCCGTCTCGCCATACGTGAAGAAGATATTGGAGCTTATGTCGGCAATTTGTCGAATATATTTAGTCTGGTGGACCAGCTAAATGCAGTAGACGTAACAGGCGTCGCGCCGATGGCCCACCCTTTAGATGCGACTCAGCGCCTGCGTGAAGACAATATAACCGAGTCCAATCAACGCGAATTGTTCCAGTCAATCGCCCCGCAAGTCGAGGCTGGTCTGTATTTAGTCCCAAAGGTTATCGAGTAAGTCACAGGTCATCGATCAAACACGAAAGAGTCCACGGATGCACAATCTTACTATTGCAGAAATGTCGGCTGCCCTGCGCCGCGGTCAGTTTACCAGTGAAGAGTTGACACGCAGCTTTTTGGCGCGGATCGAACGTTTAAATCCCACCCTCAATGCCTTTATTACGATTACCGCAGCGCAGGCGCTCAATGACGCCACGGCGGCGGATGAGCGTTTGCGTAAGGGTGACAATAATCCCTTGCTAGGCATCCCGCTTGCGCAAAAAGACATATTTTGTACGGCAGGCGTTAAAACTACCTGCGGCTCAAAAATGCTCGATAATTTTATTTCGCCTTACGATGCAACGGTCATAAGCAGTTTCAAGCAGGCCGGAGCCGTGATGTTGGGCAAGACCAACATGGATGAGTTCGCCATGGGTTCGTCCAATGAGACGAGCTTTTATGGCCCAGTCAAAAATCCCTGGGATCTAAAAGCTGTGCCGGGGGGATCTTCCGGTGGCTCCGCCGCTGCGGTGGCTGCGCGCCTTGCACCAGCGGCGACTGGCACCGATACCGGCGGTTCCATACGACAACCTGCTGCCCTCACAAATCTCACCGGATTGAAACCCACATACGGGCGGGTCTCGCGTTACGGCATGATCGCCTTCGCCTCAAGCCTCGACCAAGCCGGGCCGATGGCGCGAACTGCAGAAGATGCGGCACTATTGATGAACGTGATGGCCGGTTTCGATGCGCG
>JANPPH010000011.1:0-3328 GCA_031428395.1 Gammaproteobacteria bacterium | reverse complement strand
CGCAGCAGACGCCCGGATAGCTCGATGAACGGGCCAAACGTTTCCGACCGTTGCTCGCCCGCCTTCAAGGCCTCTGTGCCAAGCGGTAGGTCCTCTAATCCGAGCCGCAGACGCGTTCCCGCTTGCGTAAGCGCTCTCGCTTGTTCGGTGCCCGCGCGGATTGCATCTTCAATGAGCGGATCGATGTCGCCCGGTGGAATATCGCCTTGTGCCGGATCCTGCTGGATAGCCTCTGCGGCGCGTATTCGAAGCAGATCGCGAAGGGCGTTGACTGAGGCGCCGGGAGCCGGCTGCAGCGATTGAATAAAGACCACCAGTTGCTGGATCAATGCATTCACGTCGTAATCTCCCTGGCGATACGCCCGTTCAAGTTCTCGTCCTGACGCTGGTTAAGCAAGTAGCCAGACCCTGTATGGGTTGAGCAAGAGCAAAACCCGGGGTCCACAACATCCGCAGCCAAAAGGCCTTGGGTTTCGCAAAAAACGCTCAATCCAGGCTGCTCGCGTCAGTTGCCGTGACGCCGTGACGCCGAACCGTCCGCCAAACCCTCGCCAACTGCTCAATCTCGTGATGAACGAGCACAATATAATTCACCCGGACTTACGGATGACTTACCGATTGACGGTGATATTACCAATGGCGATTTTTTCTGGCGGCGCAACATGGTTTTGAGATACGCTCTTGTCATGATGAAGATAAGTTGGGGAACATTTAGCAGCCCTCGTAAGCCAAGTTTGATTTTTGGCGTGAGGGTCCTGCTCGTGCACCACTAACGCAGCCTCCTTAGCAACACTAAACCCACGCCAAAAAAAACCAATGTAGGAAGGGTTACGCTAAGGACCGGAGGTAGCTTATAGACTAAGCCCATGTACGCGAATATTTGATTGAACAAATAAAATCCGACGCCCATTAATGTGCCTACTAATATTTTTTGACCAACCGCCACTGAGCGTAATGGCCCAAATACGAAAGGCACCGCCAAGAACATCATCACGGCGGTCGAGATGGGTGAAATTATTTTTTTCCATAACGCTTGCTCGTAACGTGCCGCATCCAAACCATTTTCATGGAGATAGCCAACGTATTGGTATAAGCCCATGGCGGTTAAATACTCAGGCTTCACTGCGACGACATTGACAAAGTCCGGTTTAAGAGGTGATATCCAGATCTCTTCCTTGACTCGACTGACAGTAACACGGTTTTCAAAAATAGTACTGCGCGACACCTCTTGCAAACGCCACTGTTCTCCGGCATGCAAGGCCTTCACCGCATGGGTTAACACCCGTAGTTGGCGCCGATCATCAAACTCGTATATCGAAATGTCGTTAAGCGAGCCGTCAGGCGAGATATCGCGAATGTGTACAAAACTTTGACCTGCGCGCGCCCAAAAGCCATCTCGCGCGCGCAAGGTGCTGCCATCGGACAACGCCACGAAACGCAAATCTTGGGCATAACGCTCACCGGCTGGCGCCAGAACTTCGCCGACGATAACCGCCACCAGCATCAATCCCACACCGACTTTCATGACTGAGCCGAGTATTTGCAAAAGCGAAATACCCGCCGCGCGCATAACAATCAATTCGCTGTTGTTTGCCAGCGCACCCAACCCCACAATGCTACCCAGTAAGGCTACGATCGGAAACAATTGATAGGCAACACGCGGCAAGGTCAAAAAGACATATTGCGCAGCTTGCCAAACACCGTAGTTCGCCTTACCTACGTCGCCCATCTCGCCAACAAAATTCGTAAATAAAAACAGCGAAAGCAGCACCAGCATAACGACAAGCGTATGGCTCGCCACGGTCATCGCGATATAACGATCGAGAATCCTCATGCGGGTGGATTTTTTGTCATCGCGCCTGGATTTCCCTGTCGCCGACGAAATAGCAATGTTCGGCCAGATTGTTTGAACAACAACCCCCCAATGAGTAACAATAACAAACCGTGCACCCACCACAAACCCAAGGCGGACGGAACGAGGCCTTGTGCATACCACGCTTGCGCGACCGCCATCAAATTGCTGTATACAAGATACACAAGAATTGCTGCCAGCAACTTCGCATAACGGCCCTCGCGTGGGTTGGCTCGGCTTATCGGCACCGCCAGCAGGGCTAGCAAAAAAGCCGATGCCGGGGCGGCAAAACGCCACTGCAATTCTGCCTTTGATTCTGCATCTGGCGCCTGCATTAACTCCTTTGTAGTGCGTGACGATACCGGCGATCCGGCTGTGTGCGTGCCGTGCTCTACGATGCGTACGCCATGTTCTTGATAATCCATAATATTGACATCTGCAGCACCCGGCAGGGCTTCGTAACGATGACCATCACGCAACACTAAAAAGCGCTCGCCTGTCGCCGGATCGATTTTTTGATAGGCACTTTCAGCGGACAGAATATTGATACGCGAATCGCGTTCTGAATAAATAAACACATTCTGCATTGTTTTGCGGTCATCACTAATTTGCTCGGCATAAAAAATTAACCCGCCACGGGTGAATTCCTTAAAGCGACCAGAACCAATGCCTGTGAACTCCGCCGCCGCGCTCGCACGCGCTTCAATTACCGCGCTTTGCCTATAGGCCCAGGGGGCGATATAAAGCGACAACGCGGCTACCACACCCGCCCCGATGAGCGCTAGAACAGAAATATATTTCAGGAGCTGGGCCTCACCCACACCACTCGCCATCAATGCAATTATTTCATGGTCTTTGTAGAGCCGCCCCATGGTAATAAGGATCGCCAGATATAAGGCCAGGGGTAGTAGCACAACCAACGACCCAACGCCTTTAAGCGCCAATAAAACGGCCAGCATTTCGGCGGGTAGAGTACCCGCCGCGGCATCAGCTAAAAATCGAATAAAACGGTTACTGAGGTAAATGACGAACAAAATCACCGTCACGGCTAACAATGTGAGGCTGACTTCTTTTAAGATGTATCGGCGAATAATCAAATTTTTGCCCCAACAACGGAGTTTTACTGGAAAGTCATACGTTTTTAGGTAGAATTGGCGATCAGTATAATCAACAGTAAAACGTGTGGCGCTTTTTGTAACTAATTCCTTGCAAAAGACTATTTTGCGCAAAAAGACGTAAAGTAGCGAATTTTTCACTTTCGGGTAAAAAACGCCAAAAAACTCTAGAATACATTGTGCCTTAACAATTAATTAAAAATTTGCCCAGGCGCATCTTATTACAAATGGGACGTAAATATTTTGGTTGATGCTGAGACGTTCACCATCACGACTAGCCTTTAGGAGTAACGCATGGAGTTCAGTGTCAAAAGTGGCAATCCGGAAAAGCAACGCACCGCCTGTGTGGTCATCGGCGTAT
>JANPPH010000010.1:0-2384 GCA_031428395.1 Gammaproteobacteria bacterium | reverse complement strand
GGCAATTGGAACCTACTGCGGACGCCTAATATGCTGAATCTACGAGTTTTTTTCGCTAAATTTTGGTTCACCGTAGGGGTGGCTACGGCTTCGCCAAAATTTAGCGAAAAAAACTCGTATCTTCAACATCTTAAGCGCCCTCGCTACGGTTCCAATTGCCGAATTTAGGTTTAATAAAAAAAATTCTTACGCGTCGTTTAAAACAATGGGGGAGTAATCGATGAGAATCAATTCAGGGCAATTCGCGGCACCCACCTTGCACCAAAAACAGTGGCGTTTCTTTGTGCCGAGGATGCAAATATCAAGGCTTTTTCTTGGCGTATCGGCGGTGCTGGGCGCTGAATGTATCTATGCCGCGGGTGTGCCTACGTTGGATGTAATAGAAGTTGAAGGGGGCTCGGAAGAACTGATTGGCGCGGCCGATTCTGCTAATCAGGGCACGGTGCTTAAAAAGCAAATCGAGGCACGCACGGTGTATCGTCCTGGCGAAATTATTGAAACCACTCCCGGTTTGATCATGACCCAGCACAGTGGCGAAGGTAAAGCCGGACAATATTTTTTGCGCGGGTTTAATCTCGATCATGGCACAGATTTGTTGACCACAGTCGATGGCATGATAGTAAACCAACGGAGCCATGGTCATGGCCAAGGCTGGACTGATCTAAATTTTCTTATCCCTGAATTAGTGAGCGACTTGCAGTACAAGAAAGGACCGTATTATGCAGAGGAGGGGGATTTTTCAACGGCGGGCGCAGTGCATGTCAATTATCTCAGTAAACTACCCAAGAGCATCATCTCGGCGGGGGTGGGGGAAGGTGGTTACCGGCGCATTTTCGCGGCGGATTCCGTAACGTCTGGTAAGGGTGATACGCTTTATGCGTTAGAACTATTTCATAACGATGGTCCTTTTCGTAATCCCGATGACTATCGTAAAATCAATGGCGTGCTGCGTTATAGCCAAGGTGATGCGGCGAACGGTTTTAACTTGACAGCGATGGCCTATCGCGGACGTTGGAATGCCACAGATCAAATTCCGCAGCGCGCGGTTGATTCGGGGCTGCTCTCGTCGCGATTAGATGCCATTGATCCTAGCGATGGCGGCAGCGCTTATCGTTATAGTCTTTCCGGCGCTTGGCAACAAACTCAAAATAATACCATTACCAAAGCCAATGCCTATGTCATTCGGCATGACCTTAAAATCTTCTCGAACTTTACTTATTTCTTGGATGACCCTGTAAATGGTGATCAGTTTGCGCAGCCAGGCCAGCGCACTATGGCTGCGGCAAACGCGAGTAAGACGTGGCTCTCGCAATGGCAACAGCGTGATATGGAAAATACGTTTGGCCTACAGCTACAGCGGGACAAGATTTCTAATGCTTTACTTAAAACCAAAGAGCGCCAAACGCTTTCTACGGTACGCGATGATGATATCGTTGAAAGCAGCATGGCTGTGTATGCCCAAAACAGTACCCAGTGGTTTGAGAAATTTCGCACCGTGGCGGGGCTTCGTAGTGATTTCTATCGTTTCGATGTGCAAAGCGATAATTCCGCCAATACTGGCGAGGCGACTGACAGTATTACGAATCCAAAACTATCCATGATTTTTGGGCCGTGGAACAAAACCGAGTATTACGTCAATATGGGTGGTGGTTTCCATAGCAACGATGCAAGAGGCACGACGATCAGCATAGATCCACAAACTGGATTATCCGCCGAGCGGGTTATGCCGCTCGTCAGAACCAAAGGCTATGAAGCCGGAGTACGTACCGCGCTTATTCCACATGTCCAAACCACGTTTACGGTCTATCGTTTAGATATCGATTCGGAGTTGCTGTTTTTGGGTGACGCGGGCACCACCGAAGCGGGTCGCGCAAGTAGACGTGAGGGCTTTGAATTCGCAAACTTCTATTCCCCTGCGCCTTGGCTAACGATGGATTTAGATATTGCTTATGCCCGCGCCCGTTTTACCGAGGACGATCCGGCTGGGGATAAAATTCCGGGTGCAGTAGAAGGCGTTGCTTCACTGGGCGCTGCGGTGGACAATCTTGGCGCGTACTTTGGTGGTCTACACTTACGCTCTTTTGGTCCCCGCCCTTTGATTGAGGACAACAGCGTTCGCTCTAGTAGCACAACGGGTGTGAACGGCGAGATTGGATATAAGCTCGATAAAGCCTGGCGCGTGGTGCTTGAAGGTTTCAACTTGCTTGATAAACCGGGTAATGCGATTGAATACTTCTATGCATCTCGGCTGCCAAACGAGCCGACAGAGGGTGTGGAAGACAAACACTTTCATCCTATCGAGTCGCGGACATTTCGTTTGAATATAGTGGGGAATTTCTAAAAACGCGGAGCCGGTCAATACAGTCCATGTGTTGACCGGCGTT
>JANPPH010000009.1:0-3719 GCA_031428395.1 Gammaproteobacteria bacterium | reverse complement strand
AAAAGGTGGTGGAGCCAACATGGCAAGTCCATCCTTATCGGTCTGATTCTCGGCCTCGCTGTGCTGGCGGGTGTGCGCTATTGGAATGATCAAAAAGGCACCCAGGCCGAGCAGGCGTCAGTCCTGTATGAACAAATGATGGTGGCGCTGGAACAAAACAATAAGAAAGCCGTGCTTGACCAAGGCGCCGCGTTGATTGGGCAATACCCCAAAACGCCCTATGGCGCCTTAGCAGCGTTTGCGCTGGCGAAGGTAAAGCTGGAAGAGGGCGACGCGAAATCGGCGCGCACCTATTTGCAGTGGGTGCTTGATAACGCGAAGCAGCCGGGTTTAGAACATATCGCGCGGCTACGTTTAGCTCGCGTGTCGTTATCGGAGAACCAGACCGATGCGGCATTGAAACTGCTTGATGTGGCTGATACAGGCGTTTTTACGGCGGAATATGAAGAATTGAAAGGCGACATCCATGCGGCGACTGGCAAGATAGAACAAGCCCGTGTGGCTTACACCAAGGCCCAAGGCTTAGCCAAAGAAGGCGCTGATCAGCGCACCCTACAGATGAAACTCGATGATTTGGGGGTAGCTTCTTGATGCGTGTGTTGGGCCCGATAGCGTTGTTGTTAGCGGTCTTGCTAAGTGCGTGCAGTACTTCAGGTCCCGTTGATCCTCCGGCCGAGCTTGCGCCCATCGAGGCAAGTGTCGTTCTAGGTCGGCTGTGGACAACGGCGTTGTCATCGAGCGATAAGAAAGCCTATACCGTATTGCATCCAGCACTTACGGCGAATGTGCTGTATCTGGGCGATAACAAAGGACACCTTTATGCATTCAGCGCCGATGAAGGCAAGCGCCTATGGACGCAACACACTAAAACGGCGTTCACGGGTGGCATAACCGTCAGTGATGAGATGCTGTTGGTGGGTACGCGTGATGCGGAAGTCTTGGCCTATCAAGCGAAAGATGGTGCATTGCTGTGGCGCGGGAAAGTGTCCAGTGTAGTATTATCGCCGCCACAACGTGCTGGACATATCGTGGTAGTGCATACCGCAGATGGTAAATTATTTGGCTTAGATGCTAAAACCGGTGCGTCGCTGTGGGTCAATGAGAATACCGTGCCAGGTTTAACTCTGCATGGTGCAAGCACGCCGCTCATCGTCAATCAACTTGCTATTGTTGGCCTAGCCAATGGCAAGCTAGTTGCTATTAATGCGGAAAATGGCAAGTCTGTGTGGGAGGCAACGGTTGCCGTGCCACGCGGCCGTTCTGAGTTAGAGCGCATCGCCGACGTTGATGCCGACCCGGTGGTCAAGGACGACATCATCTACACCGTATCCTTCCAAGGACGTATTGCCGCTGTGTCATTGCAAAATGGTCGAATTTTGTGGGCGCGCGATATGTCTTCGTCGGCGGGACTGACTGTTGACGATAAGGCGGTTTATGTCACCGATGACCAAGGGCATCTGTGGGCCTTGGATCGTGCTAACGGCACTGCGCTGTGGAAGCAGGAAAAATTGCATGGTCGGCGTTTGACCGCGCCAGTGTTATTTAAGGACTTCATCGTAGTGGGTGACTTTGAGGGTTATCTGCATTGGCTTGCTCGCGATAGCGGTGCGTTCGTGGCGCGATATAGAGTCGACGAATCACCCCTGAGCGTTGGACCCGTCACAGATGGTGCCGCAGTGTATGCCATGAGCTTGGGCGGTGTCGTTGAAGCCTTGCGAATTAAATAAGGCTTTTAGAAACGTTATATGAAACCCGTCATCGCACTTATTGGTCGCCCTAATGTGGGCAAATCTACGTTGTTTAATCGGCTTACCGGTTCGCGGGCGGCATTGGTCGCCGACGAACCCGGGCTTACCCGCGATCGTATCTACGGTGCTGGAAAAACTGGCGAGTTGTCCTACATCGTCATCGATACTGCAGGGCTAGTGGAGAGCCATGAAGAGGGCATTACCGGCCTAATGGCGAATCAATCGTTGCAGGCCATGCAAGAATCCAATGTGGTATTTTTCATGGTCGATGCGACGGCGGGCTTAACGCCCGACGACGATTACATCGCGCAGCAAATACGCAAATCCGGTAAGCAATGCTTCGTCGTGGTCAACAAAACCGACGGCATGAATCCCGATAACGCTTGCGCTGATTTCCAATCTTTGGGTTTAGGCGAACCAATCCCCATCTCCGCCAAAGGCGGTCGCAATGTTTCAGTGTTGCTTGAAACAACGTTAGGCGCAATCCCGCCTGAGCCTGCTGAAGATGAGGCGCTTACGGGCATCAAAATTGCCATTGTCGGTCGCCCTAACGTAGGCAAATCGACCTTGACCAATCGCATGCTGGGCGAAGAGCGCATGCTGGTGTTTGATGAGCCGGGCACGACTCGCGACAGCGTCTACATCCCACTGGAACGCGATGGCAAGCGTTACACTTTGATAGACACCGCAGGTGTGCGACGCCGTCCAAAAGTCACTGAGGTGATCGAAAAATTTAGCGTCGTAAAGACACTACAAGCGATCGAAGACGCGGACGTCGTGTTGCTAGTGATGAATGCCAGAGAAGACATCACTGACCAGGATATTCGCCTTGCCGGTTTTGTTTTGGAAGGTGGCAAAGCGCTGGTGATTTCGATCAACAAGTGGGATGACATGATTCCCGAACAGCGTGGCCGCGTCAAAGAAGAACTTGGACGTAAGCTGCATTTTCTAGATTTCGCTGAGATATTTTTTATCTCAGCATTGCACGGTAGTGCAGTGGGCGATCTTTTCCCCGCCATACACCAAGCCTATGATTCGACCACGCGTAAACTCCACACTCCCGAGCTTACTCGTATTCTTCAAGCCGCCGTGGCTCAAAGTCAGCCCCCTCTAGTCGGTGGTCGTCGCATCAAGCTTCGCTACGCCCACCAAGGCGGCCAGCGCCCCCCACTTATTATCATTCACGGCAATCAAACCGCAGAAGTACCCGGCTCTTACAAACGCTACTTAAGCAATGCCTACCGCAAAGCTCTGCGCTTAGTCGGCACCCCAGTACGCATTGAATTTAAAACCGGCGAAAACCCCTTTAAAGGCAAAAAAAATACCCTCACTGGCCGACAAATCCGAAAACGTGTAAGGCTGACAAAGTTCAAGAAAAAGGGTGGGAAGAAGTAAAAACATTGGAGGGAAGTAAAAGGTAAGGTTTTGGTCGGCGAGCTCAGACCATCTGTGTTGAGGGCCAGATCATAGCAACCCTTTTTCTTCAAAAGCCGAATTCAGCTTTGTTACAAGTTCAGTTACTGCTTTCTTAATGGCTACTGCATGTTCATTGGAAACGCTTATTTCGTTATAAGACTTATCAAGTCCGGTATTGTGGATTAAACCCAGATTTTCCATTAGCACTCTACTGCGGCCGCACAACGCACTGAATCTGCGCGAGAAAAGAAGAAAAACAGTTTGTCACCGTAGAGTGACTACGCCTCCAACTGTTTTTCTTCTTTTCTCGCCCCTCTTCAGCACCTTGCACACCCTCGCTACGAGGCTAATGGAAAATCTGGATTGAACCGAAAAAATTTCAATTTTCAGTGAACGCGCGAATCTCGTCGTCACTTGCCGATTTTAGAATACAATCCGCAGATGCAACCCCTTGACTGGCAAAAAACTCTCGCTGACGTGATTCGTGATCCCGCAGAACTACTTAGCCTGCTTTCGCTTGACACTACTTTGCTTGAGGCCGCTCAAGCAAGCCAC
>JANPPH010000008.1:0-4744 GCA_031428395.1 Gammaproteobacteria bacterium | reverse complement strand
GCCCACCGACAGGGTGGGGAAGTAGCCTATAGGTTCGCGATAGAGTAAAAACAACAGCGCCAGCATTTGCGACGTGGTTTTAAATTTGGCCATGAGGGACACCGAGACATGCGCGCGCTCGCCGATTTCCGCCATCCATTCTCGCAGTGCCGAGACGGCGATTTCACGTCCGATGATAACGGCGGCGGGTATCGCCAACCAAGGGGTAGGTTGGGATTGCACGAGTAATACCAAGGCGACTGCGACCATCAGCTTGTCGGCAACGGGGTCGAGAAAGGCGCCAAAATCGGAGGTTTGGCCCCAGCGCCGAGCCAGATACCCATCCAACCAATCTGTCAGCGCAGCAAAACCAAAAATGAGCGCAGTGAGCGCGGACGACCAACTCGCGGGAATATAGAAAGCCAGGACGAATATCGGAATGAGCACGATTCGAGCCCATGTTAATACATTTGGTATATTGAGCATTAAGTTTACGTTTTATCAGTATGAAAATTATCGTAAATCCGCTGCGCCAATTGCCTGCTTATTCCCTCTACGCTGGCAAGATCTTCAACGCCCGCACGCGCTACTTCCGACATGCCGCCAAATTGACTTAATAACGACCGGCGCCGCTTGGGGCCAAGCCCCGGAATCTTTTCCAATTGTGAACCGCTACGTGTTTTATCACGCCGCTGTCGATGGCCGGAAATCGCGAATCGATGTGCCTCATCACGAATCTGTTGAATGAGGAGCAAGGCTGCCGAATCCCTTGGCAGTATAATCGCGCTATTGCTGCCCGACAAGAATAAGGTTTCCAATCCTGGCTTGCGATCTGGCCCTTTGGCAATCCCTACCAGCGTGACGCCCGACAATTGCAGTTCTTCAAGCACTTTCTCAGCCTCGCTCAGCTGCCCTTTGCCCCCATCAATAAACAAAATGTCTGGCAGCTTGCCTTCCCCATTCTTCAAACGTGTGTAGCGGCGCAACAAGGCTTGATGCATAGCGGCATAGTCATCACCTGGCGTAATATTTTCAATATTGAAGCGCCGGTAATCGCTTTTTAGCGCACCTTCTTCGTTAAACACCACGCAGGAAGCTACTGTCGCCTCGCCCATTGAATGGCTGATGTCGAAGCATTCCATGCGGCTTGGCGGCTGTTCAAGCCCTAACGCCTCTTGCAGGGCTACCATACGGCTGCGCATGCCGGCCTTGCTGGCTAATTTACCCGCCAAAGACTCCTGGGCATTGGTGAGTGCCATTTCCAACCAGCGCGCCCGCTCACCTTTAACCCGAGACGTGATGGTTACGCGTCGACCCGCCTGCGCGGCCAACGCTTGTTCAAGTAAATCAATCTCGGGCAAAGGTTGATTTACTAGTATTTCGGCAGGCACGTCTTTGCCTAAATAGTATTGAGGCAAAAAGGCGTTGAGGATTTCCGTTTCGGATTCGTCTTGAGTATGAATAGGAAAAAAAGGCTTGTTGCCCAACAATAGTCCGCCGCGCACATAAAATACTTGTATGCATCCTACGCCACTCTTGGCTGCCACGGCGACTACGTCGATGTCGCCTGTTTCCCCACTAACGTACTGTTTTTCCTGCACCCGACGCAATTTGCCGATTTGGTCGCGATAATGGGCGGCACGTTCAAAATTTAGCGCCGCCGCAGCCGTTTCCATGCGTGTCACCAACTCATCGACCACTTGGCTACTCTTGCCACCAAGAAACATCACCGCGTGACGCACGTCTTCCTGATACGTTTCCCGATCTACCAGTCCTACGCAGGGAGCAGTACAGCGTTTGATTTGGTATTGCAAGCAAGGACGCGAGCGATTACTGAAGAAACTGTCTTCGCACTGGCGCACAGGAAACACTTTTTGCAACAAATTCAAACTATCACGCACCGCGCCTGCGCTGGGATAGGGACCAAAATACTGGCCTTTACCGCGCTGAGCACCACGATGAAAACCCAAGCGGGGGAAATCTGGATGTCCTGAAAGATAGATATAAGGGTAGCTTTTATCGTCGCGCAACAATATGTTATAGCGTGGTTTTAAATTTTTTATGAGGTTATTTTCGAGCAGCAAGGCCTCAGTTTCGGACCGAGTCACCGTGACTTGGACGGATTTTATTTGACTCACCAGCGAGCGCGTTTTGGCAGTTTGAGCACTGCGGCTGAAATAACTCGACACCCGTTTCTTCAGGTTGCCCGCCTTGCCGACGTACAACACCTCGCCCTCAGCGTTGTGCATCTGGTAGACACCAGGGCGCGGAGTGAGGGTTTTAAGGAATGCCTTGGCATCGAACAGGTCTGTCACTGAATCTACTTCTGCGTGAGTAACTCGCTTATTTGATCAAAAATATCGCGAAACATTCTCTCGGTCAGGCGCCGTGTTTGCGTGTTATAGCGACTGCAGTGATAGGAATCGACCAGCCACAGATTATTGTTAGGCAAGGCATGCCGATTGCCGTGACCAAAGGCAAAAGTGCTTAGCTTTGCGCCCATCGCTCGCACCACCGCCTGATGCGCTATAGTCCCTAGCGCCAGCACCACCGAACCTTGTGCTAAAGCCGCCAGCTCGCGCTCGAGGTAACGGTTACATTCGCGAATCTCTTCGCCGCTGGGCTTGTTTTGTGGTGGTAAACATTTCACAGCATTGGTGATCCGGCAATTTTCCAAAACTAGACCATCATCGCCCGATAATGACTCAGGTTTGTTACTGAAGTGGTATTCATACAGTAATTTGTACAGAATAATACCAGCAAAATCTCCGGTAAAAGGACGGCCTGACGCGTTCGCCCCGTGCAATCCGGGCGCTAAGCCGACAATCAGAAGGCGCGCATCCGTCGCACCGAAAGGCGGAACGGGTCGCGCGTGGTAATCCGGCCACTTTGCCTTGACGTCATCGAGAAAGGTGGCAAGTCTAGGGCAGCGTCGGCACTGAATATCGAAGGACATAACTCACCGAAACTGAATATTGGGTTGCTTCGGAAGCTATCGCCGAATTTACCATCAAGGTTATTAGATGGCAGATGCGAATTGATTCGCACTGACAAGGACTAAGGTAAAATACCCATCCCGGCGATAACGAGGAGCCTTTTAGCCGCCCCCGCCCCCACCCACAACCCAGACATTCGCTGCTTGTGGGCCTTCGTCGCCCTGCTCCTCTGAAAACTCAACGGATGTCCCAAGGCTCAGCGCAACAAATTCGCCGTTGCGCAGACTGTTACGGTGAAAATACAGTTGGCGACCGTCGGGGGTATCAATAAAACCATAACCATCCTGTAGAAACAGTTGTCCGACTCGTGCGTGCGGCAGAGTTTCATGGACTTTGGTTTCGCCGCGCTGCCGGTGGGTAAAATCTTGTAGTTGGCGCCGTGCAGCATCGAAGGCATCGCGGATGGCGACATATAAATCTTCATTGGCTTCGCGTTTGACGACAATTTCTTTGCCGGGCACTGTGATATCAATGCAAACGTTGTAGAGGACACCTTCGCGGTGATGCCGATGAGGGGCTTCGACAATGACCCGACACCCCATAATACGGTCACAAAATGTATCCAGTTTGGAGGCTTTTTCGCGAATGGTATCTTCAGCAGCGGGGGATAACGACATGTTGCGTGCGGTGATCTGTAAGGGCAATTTCATTCCATCTCCTCAGGAAGTCTATTCCGAATTAACGCCAACCAACCCGTTAATGTTCGCTTTTTCAGCGCTTTTTGTCTTGCCTTGGGGCTTGTTCTATTTCGAACCAGCCTTTAATTATATAGGCCACCAACGCGCTAGGCTCAAATTTGGCTAAACGCCTAGCTAGGCTAAGGGTTTATCTTAATGCACTTTACGCCGCACCTCCATAATATTCGGCAATTGGCCCAATTTCTCCAAAATACGGCTTAGTTTGTTAATATCGGCAATTTCAATCGTGATATGCATATTGGCGATCCGATCGCGTTTGCTTGTTTGGGTATTCACCCCTAGGATGTTGACCTTTTCGTTCGCCAGCATAGCGGTAATATCGCGTAGCAAGCCTGGCCGATCCAGCGCCACCACCTGAATGTCCACCGGGTAGCCTTTTTCGCTCTCCCGCCCCCAATCAACCTCAACCATGCGCTCGGGATTTTCGCTGTTATTGCGATCCACATGCAGGCAGTCTTTTCGATGGATGGTGACACCTTTGCCGCGCGTAATGTATCCGGCAATGGCGTCGCCGGGAACAGGCTTGCAGCATTGAGCCAGATTGGTCAGCAAGTTGCCCACACCGTGGATATGAATATCGCCGTCAGGATGCGGAGAAGGCGCGCTGCGCTCGCTGCGTGTTTCAGGCGGCGTGATGTCGCGACTAAACTTCTGATGCAATAAATGGACAATTTGCGAAATCTTAATATCGCCCCGGCCGATTGCGGCTAACAATTCATCCACTTTGCTTAGGTGAAAAGACTGAGCGAGTTTTTCGAAGCTAACATCGTGAAATCCCAGGCGATGCAATTCTTTATCCAGTGCCGCACGGCCTGCGGCGATATTGCTATCTAAATTCTGCTGTTTAAACCAGTGCTGAGCTTTGGCGCGGGCGCGCGGCGAGCGCAGATAGCCAAGGTTGGGATTTAGCCAATCCAGGCTAGGCCCGCCTGTTTTGGCCAACAATATTTCGACCTGCTCGCCCGTCTTCAATTCATAGATCAGGGGCACCATACGACCGTTAACTTTCGCGCCGCGACAACGATGCCCCACATCGGTATGTATGTGGTAGGCGAAATCTAAAGGCGTTGC
>JANPPH010000007.1:0-3145 GCA_031428395.1 Gammaproteobacteria bacterium | reverse complement strand
TCGCTCTGGGCATTGTCGTTTTGTAATCCACTGAGCCATTTAGCCAACTTTTCGGCATTCGCCGCCAAAATACCGGTATTAATCTCGCCAATGGCGCGGATTTCCGGGCTAGCGTCCTTTTCTTCTACAATCCGGGTGATTCGGCCCGCCGCATCGCGCACGACCCTTCCGTACCCAGTAGGATTGTCGAGCTTTGCTGTCACTAGCGCCAAACCGCTGTGCTTAGCTTGCTCAATCAAATTGCGCAAAGTCGTAGGATTGATCAGCGGTACATCCCCGTAGAGTACCAATACCACGCCGGATTGAGATAAATGCGGCATTGCCTGCGCCACAGCGTGACCGGTTCCTAATTGTTGGGTCTGCTCCACCCATTGAACAGGAAGATAAGCCAAATTTTTCCGAACTAATTCGCTTTTGTGTCCGACCACCACATGAATAATCTGCGGCTGCAATTGTTGAGCGGCATCGACAACATGTGTAAGCAGCGGTTTCCCTCCAAGCGCATGCAGGATCTTGGGTTGATCCGATCGCATCCGACTACCTTCTCCCGCCGCCAATATCACTACACTGATATTCATAGCATTTTAATCCTATAAGCTATTAACCACATTCGGTGATTGCAAAACCCGTATCTGCACGTTTTTCTACGCGTCCAATGCGCCGCTTGGCAATCCACGACGTTTCTAAGCTGCATAGTATAAAACGCAAAAGGCCGTCTTTTTATGACGGCCTTTCACTTATCGACAAAAAGACTCTCAGACTAGAGATAGCTACCGCCCTATTTTTTTGCGTAGGCGCGAAATAGCCTGCAATTGCGCCATCGCTTCGGCCAATTCTCGCTCTGCTTGGGCATATTCAAATTCGGATGTTTGATCCTGTAGAGCCTGTTCTGCGCGTTGCTTAGCTTCCATAGCAGCGGCCTCGTCGATATCTTTAGCACGAAAACCAGTATCAGAAAGTATCGTGACGGTTTGGGGCTGTACTTCGAGCATGCCTCCTGAAACATAGAAAAACTCTTCCTCGCCACCGGGAAGTTTTAACCGCACTTCGCCGGGACGTAATCGAGTCAACATCGGGGTGTGGCGCGGCAAAATGCCGACTTCTCCCATGATGGCGGGTGCGAACACCATTTCCACTTCACCGGAAAATACTGCCGATTCCGCGCTAACAATATCAACATGCATCGTAGTAGCCATGAATTTCCGCCTTTATATCTTTTTGGCCTTTTCAATTGCCTCATCAATGGTGCCGACCATATAGAAGGCCTGCTCAGGCAGATGATCATATTCGCCCGCGACGATGCCTTTGAAAGCGGAGATTGTGTCTTTTAATGACACATATTTGCCAGGCGAACCCGTGAATACTTCTGCCACGAAAAACGGTTGCGACAAAAAGCGTTGAATTTTACGCGCACGTGATACGGTTAACCTATCGTCTTCAGACAATTCGTCCATACCCAAGATTGCGATAATATCTTTCAATTCCTTGTAACGCTGCAAAGTACCTTGCACTGCTCGGGCAACGTCGTAATGCTCTTGACCTACGACCAGTGGGTCGAGCTGACGGCTGGTGGAATCGAGAGGATCTACTGCAGGGTAAATACCCAATTCTGCGATTTGACGCGACAATACGACGGTGGCGTCAAGATGTGCAAAGGTTGTTGCAGGCGAGGGATCCGTTAAGTCATCGGCGGGAACGTATACAGCTTGGATCGAGGTAATTGATCCTGTTTTTGTAGAAGTAATTCGTTCTTGCAGCACGCCCATTTCTTCGGCCAAAGTTGGCTGATAACCTACAGCGGAAGGCATGCGACCAAGCAATGCTGAAACCTCAGTTCCGGCTAAGGTATAGCGGTAGATGTTGTCAATGAACAACAATACATCACGCCCTTCATCACGGAAATATTCGGCCATAGTCAAACCAGTCAAGGCAACGCGCAAGCGGTTACCAGGCGGTTCATTCATCTGACCATATACCAACGCCACTTTATCCAAAACGTTACTTTCGCTCATTTCGTGGTAGAAATCGTTCCCTTCACGGGTACGTTCACCGACGCCAGCAAACACCGAGTAACCGCTGTGTTCAATAGCAATATTTCGGATTAGCTCCATCATGTTGACGGTCTTGCCTACGCCTGCACCGCCGAATAAGCCAACTTTACCGCCCTTAGCAAAGGGACAGATAAGATCAATAACTTTGATACCCGTTTCTAACAATTCTGTAGCGGGAGAGAGCTCTTCAAACGAAGGCGCTTTGCGGTGAATTGCAGCACGAGCCTGCTCACCGATAGGTCCTTTTTCGTCGATAGGCTTGCCCAACACATCCATGATACGGCCTAAAGTACATTTGCCGACGGGTACGGAAATGGGCGCGCCGGTGTTACTCACGGCCTTGCCACGTTGCAATCCGTCGGTGGTGCCCATTGCAATCGTGCGCACGATACCGTCGCCCAATTGTTGCTGTACTTCGAGGGTTAAACCGACATCTTCGACAAGCAGCGCATCATAGATTTTGGGCATGGCATCCCGTGGAAATTCCACGTCAATAACAGCGCCGATAATTTGAACGACTTTACCTGAACTCATTCCGGCAGTTCCTCTCAATAAACCAATAGTTAATTTATACGTTAGACCGCAGCAGCGCCCGCTACGATCTCTGATAATTCTTGCGTAATTGCAGCTTGACGGGCTTTGTTATAGGCCAATTGCAGCTCACCGATGATATCGCCCGCATTATCGGACGCGCTTTTCATCGCCACCATTCTGGCCGCCTGTTCACATGCCAAATTTTCTACAACCGCTTGGTACACCAAGGATTCGACATAGCGCATCAATAACGCATCCAAGACATCTTTGGCTTCGGGTTCGTAGATATAATCCCAATGGTGGCCTAGTTCTGCCTTGCCCTCATCGGGCATAATTGGCAAAACTTGCTCGATCTGCGGGCTTTGAGTCATGGTGTTAACGAATTTGTTATACACCAAGAATACTTTATCAATCTCGCCTTTGTCGTAAGCATCAAGCATGACTTTGACAACACCGATCAAATCAGCAACCTGCGGCGAATCGCCCATCTGTGCCGTCTGAGCTACGATATTGCCGCGCATACGGTTAAAAAAGGCAAAGGCCTTTGTGCCGATGGTGCA
>JANPPH010000006.1:0-2282 GCA_031428395.1 Gammaproteobacteria bacterium | reverse complement strand
TGCCCTGTTTTACATCGAAAGGATTGGCTTGCACCACTTCCCATTTATGAAAGCCACTACGGCACAAAGTATTGCCGCGATGCTTATCGCTGGCCCGTGGGCGCTTAAATTTTATGATGTCTCCCAAAATATCCTCTCCGTCGACTAAAACGAGGACTGCTAGACTTAATAGACTATCAAGGAAACGTCGAGTTCGTTGTATACCTACTTTTTAGGTTAAATTAAACATCGAGAATTTCATGCATCAGTCTGCAACATCGAAAATAGTTGGTCAACCTTTCATGCACGTGAGCCATTTGACTAAGAGCTATCGTCAGGCCAATCAAGAACAAATTATTTTCCAGGATGTTTCATTTAGCATGGGTCGCGGCGAGACAGTAGCGCTGTTAGGTCGTAGCGGTTCGGGGAAATCTAGTCTACTCAATATTATCAGTGGGATTGATACTCCCACGTCAGGGCAGGTGACGATTGATGGCGAATGCTTGACGGCGATGAACGAGAAGCAGCGGACACTATTTCGCCGTCGCTATATCGGATTTGTTTTTCAGTTTTTTAATCTTATTCCAACGCTCACTTGCGAAGAAAACCTGCTCTTGCCGCTCACCCTTCAGGGCAAAGTCAGCGTGGCGCGGCGTCAACAAGCGTTGGCGTTGTTAGCTGAAGTGGGTTTGGCGAGTCACCTGCAACGTTTCCCCGAACAACTATCCGGCGGCGAACAACAACGCCTTGCCATTGTTCGGGCGTTGGTACACAGCCCGTCATTGGTGTTGGCCGACGAACCGACCGGCAATCTTGATGCTGAGACGGCTGAACACATCCTAAATTTATTGCGCCGATTGGTAAAAGAAACGCACATTGCGCTTTTGCTAGTCACCCATAGCAATGAAGCGGCGTTATTAGCTGATCGAGTTATTAGAATCCACCATGGTCAGTTGATCGAGGATTTGCCGGTTGAAATGGCGTAACGCTCAATGTTAGCGCGCGTGAGCTTGCGTTACTTAATACGCCATCCGTGGCAGACCGTATTATCAGTGCTCGGCATCGCGCTTGGGGTGGCCGTTGTGGTGGCTATCGATCTTGTGAATCATAGTGCGCGTCTCGCTTTCGCGTTGTCGACTGAAGCGGTTGTCGGGAGGGCTACACATCAAATTGTCGGTGGCTCCACGGGTCTTGATGAACGCTTGTACACGACGTTGCGGACTAAAGTGGGTATCACCGGATCGGCACCGATTGTTGAAGGCTATGCTCAGATCGCGCAAGAGCCTGCAACAACGCTTCATGTTTTGGGCGTAGATGTGTTCGCCGAACGAGCCTTTCGGCCTTACGTTACTGCCTCGCCGACTCGCGACAATAACGCGCTAGGAAGGCTTTTAAGTGAACCTAATACTGCCTTGCTTTCAGACGATGTCTTGAGTCGTTTTCGACTGGATGAAAATAGCGTGCTGCGTTTACGAATACCAAGCGGCGACGAAACGCTTACCGTAGTGGGCTCTTTTCGTAGCCAAGATAAAGCACTGCTTAAGGCCCAAAGCGATATTGCTATCGTCGATATTGCAACGGCGCAAGAGATGTTTGGGTCGGTCGATCGCTTGAGTCGTATTGATCTAATAGTGCCGCAGGGTGAAGCAGGGGTGGCCATGCTTGCGCGCATACAGGCGCTGTTGCCGCCCCAAGCGCGTATTGTCAACACGGGGACGCGCAGCCAGGCGCTATCGCAGATGACCAGTGCGTTTCAGCTCAATCTCACGGCGATGAGTTTGTTGGCAATAGTCGTGGGTATGTTTCTTATTTATAACACCATAGCATTTTCCGTCGTCCAACGACGCTCGATTATCGGCGTGCTGCGGGCGTTAGGTGTTACCCGCGGCGAAATTTTCCGTTTGGTGTTGCTTGAGGCCTTAGCAATCGGGACTGTTGGAGTGGTTGTTGGAATAGTGATGGGCATATTGTTGGCTCAAGGTCTATTGCATTATGTAATTCGGACTATTAATGATTTGTATTTCACCTTGCAGCTGAGTGCGGTGGATGTCGACCCAGTGTTGCTATTTAAAGGCGCAGTGGTGGGGATCGGTGCTACGTTGTTGGCGGCCATTGTGCCTGCTATGGAGGCTACGAGCACCCAACCTAAAGCGGTAATGCAAAGATCGGCAGCGGAAGAGAAATTCAATAAAATGGTGCCATATCTTGCAATATTGGGCATGCTTCTTATGTTTTTGGCCGGAGTTTTACTAGTCCTGCCCGTTGAGTGGGTTGTTCTGGGTGTTGTTTGGGTGGTGGGTGTC
>JANPPH010000005.1:0-6520 GCA_031428395.1 Gammaproteobacteria bacterium | reverse complement strand
GGGCCGAAGTCAGCCAGATGGTCGGCAGAAAAGTTGATGCCACCGATGAACGCAATCGTCGTGTTTTTCATAACCTCGCTCTCCATTCTTAGCTCAAAAGCGTCAGTTGAGGCTCACAAAGCGTGCTTTAGGATAATATTTTGAATTTAAATAATTTGTTGGAAAATTTTGACTTATCGCCCGATAAATAGCGCAGCGATAAAATTTAACCAAAAAATCGAAAGTTCAAAACCCACGCGTTCGCGGTCCAGCGTTTTTCCGCCGCCTTTTTTGGATAATTTCGTTGTGCCCGAACTGCGTAAACATCACAAACCTAGCGCGAACCAAAAATATCTGTGCCTACACGCACCAGCGTCGCGCCTTCAGCAATGGCTGCCTCCAAATCGGCCGACATTCCCATCGATAGCGTATCCAAGGCCAACCCTTGGGATTGTAGCTGTTCCTTGGCTTTGCGAACGGCACTAAACACTCTTCGCTGCTCAATAATATCGTTGGTCGGTAACGGAATTGCCATTAAGCCGCGCAGACGCAACTGCGATAGCTGTGCAATAGCGTTGGCTAAAGCGGGTAAATCCGCCATATCAACGCCCGCCTTAGTCGGCTCAGCGTTGATATTTACTTGGATGCAGATATTCAGCGGCCCACGTTCAGCGGGTCGGGCAGCATTTAGGCGCTCTGCTGTAGCCAGTCGGTCGATACTATGGACCCAGCTGAAGTGCTGTGCAATCTCCTTGGCTTTGTTACTTTGTATCGCACCGATGAAATGCCATTCTATCGGTTGACCGCGCAGCTGGTGTATTTTGGTTAGTGCTTCTTGGACGTAGCTCTCACCGAAGCATATCTGTCCAAGCGCCAAGGCATCCCTTATATTTTGTTCAGTTTTGCGTTTACTCACCGCTACAAGACCGACGCTGCCGGGGACTCTTTGGGCGTCTTTTTCTGCTTGCGCGATGCGCGCGCGAACTTGTTTTAGGCGTATGGCAACCGTAGGCATAAGGGTATTCTCGCAAACCTAAGGGATATCCGCCATTTTTCTTATAACAATTTCGATTTAAAAGTGAAGTGCGGAGCGGTGAAAACGAAAAAGTGATCGCTCCTGCTCTGCGTCTCCGCATAGGCGCATCCCATGCGTGCCTTGTTTGCAAAGTATAAATGAGCATTTTGAACTCATTTTGAAATGCCGCCGGTGCGGCTTTGCCGAGTGCCGAGCGCCTTCAGAAGTTGCCCGTGGCTGCCGTTACATGCCCAAGCTTCCCCCGTGCGTTATTTTTCGGAGACGATAGATGGACATTGCTGACTTACTGGCTTTTAGCGTAAAAAACGGTGCCTCTGACTTGCACCTATCGGCCGAATTGCCGCCGATGATCCGTGTTGATGGCGACATACGACGCATCAACGTGCCAGCGTTGGACAATAAAACCGTCCATAACATGCTTTACGACATCATGAGCGATCGCCAGCGCAAGGATTTCGAAGAGTTTCTTGAAACCGATTTTTCATTTGAGATTAAGTCGCTAGCGCGCTTTCGTGTAAACGTATTCAATCAAAATCGCGGCGTGGCAGGCGTATTTCGTACCATTCCATCGACAATCTTAACGCTTCAGGATTTGAAGGCGCCGGAAATATTCAAAAAAATCTCTGATTACCCGCGAGGTTTAGTATTAGTCACGGGACCTACAGGATCGGGAAAATCAACAACCTTGGCAGCGATGCTCGACTATAAGAACGAAAATGAATACGGCCACATATTAACCATTGAAGATCCTATTGAATTTGTGCACCAAAGCAAAAAATGTCTCATTAACCAGCGCGAACTGGCGCGAGATACGAAAGGCTTCGCACAAGCGTTGCGCTCGGCGCTGCGTGAAGATCCCGACATCGTCCTGGTTGGTGAAATGCGTGACCCTGAAACCATAGGTTTGGCCTTAACGGCGGCAGAAACCGGTCACTTGGTGTTCGGTACCTTGCATACCAGCTCGGCGGCAAAAACCATCGACCGTATTATTGACGTATTCCCGGGGGCAGAAAAAGACATGGTGCGCTCAATGTTGTCCGAATCGTTGCAAGCGGTTATTTCTCAGTCTTTGCTAAAACGCATTGGCGGTGGCCGGGTTGCTGCACACGAAATCATGATGGCTACACCGGCTATCCGAAACCTTATTCGCGAAAATAAAGTTCCGCAAATGTACTCGGCTATTCAAACCGGGCAAGCGGTCGGAATGCAGACCTTGGATCAGTGTCTACAAGAGTTAGTACGCAAAGGGGTAGTCAGCAAAGCCGATGCGCGGATGCGGGCTGCCAATAAAGATAATTTCAATTGAGATCTAAGACAGCCGTTGACGCCTGCTCTGAACGCATAACAGACGGAGTCTAGGTATTTGTAAGGTTAAGCGTAAACGGTAAATGGCGGCTGAAAAGTGGTGCCATTTACCGTTTTACGACAATGGTTGGATGTAGGAACGCTTACTTAGGCTTTTTTGGCGCGACGTGAGAGGCCAACGCCTACTAAGCCCGCTCCCATTAGCAGCACTGTGCCAGGTTCAGGCACGCTCATCGCTGTGATAGTGCCGTTGCCACTAAGATGATTAGGATCGCTAGCTCCCGCTATGGAATAGCCCAAGGTCGAGCATTGGCCATCACCGATAAAATCGCCGTCCAATTCGGAGTTGCAACCACTCCCCGCACTCCCCGTTGCCCTAGCGAAAGAGCCGGTTGCAATGGTCTCCATGCTGTAGGCAAGCGTAAAAGAGTCGGCGGCAGCAAAAACGCCAAGATTAATCGATTGCGCTAGTGGGTTCCAGCTATAGAAGGTCGATGTGGCGCTTGACGTGGGTGCTGCGCCACCCAGTGAAAATGTGCCACTTTCGCTAAAGGTTGAACCTGTGCTAGTCAAGCTTAAATGAGCCTGGCTATTGGCGATCGATGTGCCGTTAAGCAGCACGTCAATGATATAGCTTGCTGTACCCGCTTCCGCCGCACCTAGCGTTGCTCCGTTGTTGTCAATGCCTAAGAGACCCGCATTAACGACGAAATCGAACACATAGTTTTGCGCTATGCCAGAGGTGTTAGTGACGGTTTCCGTTTGGAAATAGAGCCCTGTGGCATCAAAAAAGCCTGTGCCAGACGACCTTGAGCGAAATTGTCCGCTTGTGTCGCCGGATACAAACATATTAATAGAATTACCGAGAGCATCGCTAGCGAAAGTTGAAATATTTACGGCGCTCACCGCAGGCGGAGATGTCTGGGATTCGGTTACAGACGCGCCCCCATTAAGGCTGTAGGTTCCGGTGGCTGACAGGGCCAGTGCGCTGGCAAATGAAGGCGCCATCGCCAGGGCTGCAGCGGCAGGTAACAATATTTTGAAAGATCTTTGTCTCATTGTGTTTTTTTATCCTCTTATTGACGGCTTGTAGAAGCTCGCGCTTTTTTTGTGGGGTGTAATCCCGACGGGATTATACAGTGTACTAGGGGCGAGCGACATCAGGGGTATTAGCTATGAAATGGGGAAGGAATGGGCGTCTGAACGCCGTGTCAGCGCAGGCTTATAATTGGCCAACCCTTGGCCGTTGCGTGTTGGGTCAGTGTTGGGTCAGGATCGACGGCGATGGGATGGGTGACCATTTCAAGCAGCGGTAGATCGTTATGCGAATCCGAATAAAACCAACTCGACGCGAGGTTCATGCCGCGCTGGGACAGCCATTGATTTAGGTTATGTACTTTCCCTTCACGGAAACACGGATATCCACTAACGCGGCCGGTGTACCGACCCTGCGTTTGTTCAGGTGTGGTGGCAAGCAGGTGATCGACGCCCAACTCTGCTGCGATGGGTTCTGTCACGAACAAATTCGTCGCGGTAATGATCATGAGTGTGTGCGACTGCTGCCGATGCGAGCGTAACAGCTCACGCGCAGCCGGCAAAATAATGGGCAGAATTTTATCGCGCACAAATTGCTCGCGCCAATTCAATAGCATCGGCATTTCATGCGCGGCCAATGGCGCTAAAGCGAAGGCAAGGAATTCAAATATGTTTAATGTTCCGGCCAGATATTCAGCATAATAACGTTGGTTTTCACGCTCATACCAAACGCCGTCGACGATCCCCTGTTCAATTAGGAATTGTCCCCAAAGGTGGTCGCTATCGCCGCCTAGCAGCGTGTTGTCGAGGTCGAATATAGCTAAATTCAAAACACTGCACTTCTGATGGAAGAAAGTGTGAAGCATAAAGCGCGACGCGTGAAAGGTAAATGGTTATAGGTGTTGGTCAAGTATCACGCTGTGGAGCGTTGTGGTGGATCCCACGGGCAAATTTGTGTACATCACCACGCGGGATTCTATGCATACATCGCCAAATAATAGCGCGGCGAGCATCTCGGGCTATTCGATCGACCACAAGACTGGCGCGTCGCTCGCCCATCTTCAGCACCTTGCGCATCCTCGCTACGAGCCTAATGGAAAATCTGGGTTTATTTCGGATAAGGGCCCATATTCGTTAGTGACGGTGATGATGCATTGAGTTGATGCCGCTATAGAGGAACGAGGATAGCGCCTCCATAGCGGTTATATCTGGTTCTTCCCGTTATCAAAGACAGCTTTTGACGTTGCGGACGACGCAGTTCCGTCGCGAAGTGCTGACTCATCTCTTTGGTAAACCAACAAAATTTGCCTAAAAGCATTATTTTGTGGAAGAATGGAGAGAACTAATGCAAATTTACCGGAAGATTCCGCAAGTGATTGATTCAGACGGTTTTAGAGCAAATGTCGGAATCATCTTGAGCAATGCTGAAGGCAAGGTTTTCTGGGCTCGTCGTATAGGACAGCCGGTTTGGCAGTTTCCCCAAGGTGGCATTTGGCCAGAGGAAACGCCGGAAGAGGCGATGTACCGCGAGCTATGTGAGGAAACCGGCCTGAATCCTTGCCACGTGAAGATTGTTGGTCGCACACGCGGCTGGCTGCGCTATCGCTTGCCTGAGCGTTTGGTGCGCCATGAGAGCAAGCCCATCTGCATCGGTCAGAAGCAGGTCTGGTATATGTTGCGTTTGCAGGGCCGCGATACCGATGTGAAGCTAGATTCAACCTCAGAGCCGGAATTCGATTATTGGCGTTGGGTCGCCTATTGGTATCCCCTGCAAGAAGTGGTTTCTTTTAAGCGCAAAGTGTATTCGAGGGCGCTGCAGGAATTAGCGCCTTTGTTAGGTATTGGTCAAAAAAAATCGCCGGTTCCCACACCTTGTGCACCGCACTCTCAAGAAACACAACGCTAATCCTGGGCGCCTCTCATGCTTGATACTCTGCGCCGCATCGTTTTGGAAGTGAGCGCGACGCAAGACTTGCAGCAGGCGCTGTCCGTTGTTGTCACCCGCATAAAGCAAAGCGTCACCGCCGATGTGTGTTCCGTGTACCTCGCCGATCCGATTACTCGCGAATGGGTATTGAGCGCCTCCGACGGGCTTAATCCAGCGTCGGTGGGTAACGTTAAATTACCCATGGGGCAGGGGCTCATTAGCTTGGTGTCTGAGCGTGAAGAACCGCTCAATCTGGACGACGCCCCGAGCCACCCGCGTTATTGCTTTGTTGCCGAGACCGACGAAGAGTATTACCACGCCTTTCTAGGTGTGCCGATTATCCATCACCGTCGTGTCTTGGGTGTGTTGGTTATCCGCCAGCAGCAAAAACGTCTGTTTGATGAAAACGAAGTGTCCTTTCTCATTACCCTGGCGGCGCAATTGGCAGGTGCCATTGCGCATGCGCAAGCCAGCGGCATGGTGTTAGATGCGAGCGGTCATGATTCTGTGCACGGGCGCTCGTTTGATGGCTTGCCAGGAGCGCCAGGGGTATCCGTGGGTCAGGCGCATATCGCGTACCCCGGCGCAGATTTAGATGTCGTTCCGGATCGCGCGGTTCTCGATGTAGAAGGCGAGGTGGCAGTTTTTCAGGCGGCGCTCGACAAAGCGCGCGCGGAGATTAAAACCTTGGCCGCGCAAATTGGGCCAAGTCTCGCCGCGGAAGACCGTGCGTTGTTCGATGCTTACTTGATGATGCTCAATAGCGAGAGCCTAATTGGCAAAACTATTGAGCGCATTCGAGCAGGTAGTTGGGCTTCGGGCGCACTGCGTGAAACCATCAAAGAACATGCGCGCATTTTTGATGATATGGATGACGCCTACATGCGCGAGCGTGGCAGCGATGTGCGTGATCTGGGGCGGCGCATCCTCGTCTGCTTGCAAAGCGGCGAGCGTCACGCGCCGCCGTATCCTGAGCGAACGATTCTGGTTGGCGAAGAAATTACGGCGACGATGTTGGCAGAGGTGCCTGCGGGACGTTTAGCCGGAGTCATTTCGGTGCGCGGTTCGAGCTCTTCACACGTGGCGATTTTAGCGCGTGGTTTAGGCGTGCCAGCCATCTTGGGCGTGTCCGACCTTCCTGTTACGCGTATCGACAAATGCCAATTGGTGCTCGATGGATATCGCGGCCGTGTCTATGTGACACCCAGTAAGGCGGTACTGACTGAATATAAGCGTTT
>JANPPH010000004.1:0-5938 GCA_031428395.1 Gammaproteobacteria bacterium | reverse complement strand
CTGCGCGAGAAAAGATGAAAAACAGTCTGTCACCGTAGAGTGACTACGCCTCCGACTGTTTTTCATCTTTTCTCGCGCATCTTCAGCACCTTGCGCACCCTCGCTACGAGGCTAATGGAAAATCTGGGTTAAGCTTCAGTATCAATAAGAGACCCTAGCATGCTGTCTGTTGCGCGCGCCACTTTCATGGCCGCGGCGACTTGGAGTTCGTAATGCTTGAGTTCAACTAAGGGGGTGGTAATTTCTGCGAGGTTGCCAGGTTGTGTGGCGCTGGCGATGGTGTGGGCATCTCGTTGGATCGCTGCAAGCCCGCGCTGAACACCCATTACTGCTGGAGTAAGAGAGCTGATTGTGCTCATAAAGTCCGGCCTCTCGAAATGGATTGCTGCTAATATTATTATCGATCTTAAAGTAAAAAAAGTTGAGTCGAAATTGTGACGTAGATCACACATTGAGTTTTAAATTAACAATAATTGGATTCAGGGCCGTTTGAATGAGAGCAGCAGGACATTTTTTTAGAGGGGTAGTGTTGCTCGGCCTGACAACTCTACACGCGTGTGGTGGCAATAGCAGCACGCCAAGCGCCCTTGATAAGCAGCTAGAAGTACCACAGCCTGCGCCGCCGTCCGTGCCTGCGGTACAAGCCCCCGATCCTTTGTTGCCGTTTCAGTGGCATCTTATTAACAGCCTCGGTGTCGACCTTAACGTGGAGCCGGTCTGGAATAATGGCTTGTCTGGGCGCGGCGTGCTAATCGCTATCGTTGATGACGGTATCGAGATGACGCATGAAGATCTGCAAGCGAACCTATCGTCGTCGGCGAGTCACGTCTACAACGGTCAGCCAGGATCTCCGTCCACCGAACCCAGTATGAATCATGGCACCGCGGTGGCCGGTTTGGTCGCGGCGTTACGCCAAAACGGTAAAGGTGGAAGTGGTGTAGCGCCTGCTGCAACACTGGCGAATTATGCGTTAACGGACAACCCTACTGATCTAAATATTGAAAATGCGATGCGGCGAGACCCCGCAGTGGCGATTTCTAACAATAGTTGGAGCGAAGATCCAGACAAGACAGGTGAGCTTTATAGCCCCAGCTTATTGTGGAAGCAAGCCATTGATAAGGGCGTAAAAACGGGCCGCGATGGTCTAGGAACGGTGTACGTGTGGGCCGCCGGAAATGGTGGCGTCCCCGACGGTGATCCTGTTGTTGATAATTCCAACTACGATGGCATGGCTAACGCCCGCCAGGTCCTGGCTATCTGTGCCGTGGGCGATCGCGGCAAACGCGCTAGCTATTCCGAGCATGGCGCTAACTTATGGATTTGCGCACCCTCATGGCAAGGAGAACAGGCGACGCGCATGGTTACAACGACGGATCGAACGGCCACCCCGGGATATAACGCCGGCACATCGCCAGACGACTATCCGGATGCAAGTTATACCAATAGTTTTGCAGGCACCTCTGCCTCGGCACCCTTAGCGAGCGGCTCCATCGCGTTAATGCTCCAAGCAAACCCGCTATTAAATTGGCGCGACATTCGGTTAATTCTGGCGCAAACGGCAGTGAAAAATGATCCACGAGATGCCGACTGGACTGAAACTGGCGGTACGCCAACATATCACGTCAATCATAAATACGGCTTCGGCTTGCTCGATGTCGGTGCCGCAGTAACGGCTGCAAAAACGTGGGTGTCAGTCGCCGCTGAGCGCGTAACGGACAACAAAACCGCCACGCCAAACATCGCAATTCCCGATTCTAATTTGGCTGGTGTCACGTCAACTATCCAAATTGATGACGACCTTAGTATTGAGTTTATCGAAGTCACCTTCAGCGCCCTCCATAAATATCACGGCGAACTCACCGTAAACCTAATCTCGCCCACCAAGACTAAAAGCATCCTCGCTCAAGCCCATGGCTGCTTCAAGGAGTCTGCCACGGGAGTACCCAAGGCCATACCTTGCACCTCTAAATACGATAGCTGGGTATTTGGTGTTGCACGGCATTTAGGCGAGACAGCCAAGGGTATTTGGACCTTGCAAGTCGCAGACGAACTCAAGGACGATGTAGGTACCTTTCAATCCTGGTCGGTGAAGTTTTACGGCCATTAAGCGCTTACGCCGATTGAGTCCTGGTATACTGTGCCGATACAGATGAAATACCGTCTCCACTCCCCCATTTATCGCGATTTATAGCATGCCACTTATTACTTTTCGTAACGTCACCATTAGCTTTGGCGGCCCGCCGCTATTGGAACGCATTGATTTACAGATCGAACCCAACGAACGTTTGTGTTTGATAGGCCGTAATGGCACTGGCAAATCCACGTTGATGAAGCTGCTCAACAGCGAAATAAAACCTGATGGCGGAGAGATTTCGCGCATCCAAGGGTTGCGTGTCGCGTGTCTAGCCCAAGAAGTGCCGCAAGGAACCACAGGCTCAGTGTTCGATGTGGTCGCGCACGGGGCAGGGCAGGCCGGAGTGCTGCTCAAACAGCACGAAGCGTTGAGCGAACGCTTAATGCACGATCATGATGATGCGCTGATCGATGAGTTCGGGCGCGTGCAACAGGCGCTCGACGAAGCAGGCGGCTGGGATGTCAGGCCGCGTGTCGAATCGCTCTTGACGCGGTTGGAATTGTCGCCACAGGCCGAATTTTCCACGCTATCCGGCGGAATGAAACGCCGCGTGTTATTGGCGCAGGCATTAGCCTGCAACCCAGATGTATTGCTGTTGGACGAACCGACCAATCATCTTGATATCGAATCGATTCAGTGGCTGGAAACGTTCCTCTTGGAATTCAAGGGCACACTTTTATTCATCACCCACGACCGCTTTTTATTGCAAAAACTTGCCACCCGCATAATTGAACTCGACCGTGGGCGCCTGACAAGCTGGCCCGGCAACTACCAGCTGTACCTTGAGCGTAAGCAGGCCGCATTAGATGCCGAGGATCAGGCAAATGCCTTGTTCGATAAAAAGCTCGCCCAGGAAGAAGTATGGATTCGCCAGGGCGTTAAAGCGCGACGCACGCGCAATGAAGGTCGTGTGCGCGCCCTAGAAAGGTTGCGCGAAGAGCGGCGTGTGCGCCGCAACCAAATGGGCGCCGCCAATATGGCGCTCCAGGAAGCGGAGCGTTCCGGTAAGTTGGTTGTAGAGGCTAAGGGTGTGCATTACAGCATTGGCGATCGCGTCTTGATCGACAATTTCTCAACGACGGTAATGCGCGGCGACAAAATCGGCGTTATCGGGCCAAATGGCGTAGGCAAAACTACCCTTCTGCGCATTCTTTTGGGCGATCTGGCACCCACTCGCGGCAGTGTCCGTTTGGGCACCAACATGAGCGTTGCCTATTTTGATCAACTGCGCACGCAGCTGGAAGAAGAAAAATCCGTGCGCGACAACGTTATGCCAGGTAGCGATTTCATTACCGTTAATGGTCAAGCTCGCCACATTATCAGCTACCTACAGGATTTTCTCTTCTCGCCAGAACGAGCACGTACCCCCGTAAAAGCACTGTCCGGCGGCGAGCGTAACCGTCTATTACTTGCGCGGCTTTTTACTATGCCCGCAAATGTATTAGTCATGGATGAGCCCACTAACGATTTAGATATGGAAACGCTAGATTTGCTGGAAGAGCTACTAATGAATTTCGCTGGCACCTTACTGCTCGTCAGTCACGATCGCGCATTTCTGAACAACGTTGTAACCAGCACATTCGTCTACGAAGGCGACGCACATATTGAAGAATATGTCGGAGGCTATGATGATTGGTTGCGTCAGCGTAAATCGCCGTTAGCTAAAGGCGATAACAAATCTGTAAACCCCGCCAATACGATTGAACTGCAGCCTAAGTCACTGCAGCGCAAAAAACTCAGCTATAAAGATCAGCGAGAATTAGAACAGCTACCCGCCAAATTGCAGGCGCTGGAACAAGAGCAGCAACAACTCTTAGCGCAATTAGCCGATCCTGCGTACTATAAGAAAACGGTTGAGATCCATGCATTGCAGGCGAAGCTTGCGAGCATCGATTCCACTCTGAAACAAACGTATGTGCGGTGGGAGGAATTGGAGGGGTTGAATGCGCAATAATACCTGCGACGATCAGGTGGTTTCCGGCTTGCCATCAGTTTGATGCCCCATCTCGCCCGCGAGTGATAAACGATTTCGCGACAATGCTAGTCGCAGCTAGGGAAATTGGTATAATGGGCTGTCTGGGAAAAGCGTTGGTTGTGATTCTGCGAAAGTGGCGAAATAGGTATACGCGCTGGTTTTAGGTACCAGTGGGGCAACCCGTGAGAGTTCGAGTCTCTCCTTTCGCACCAATTCTAGCTACCATAATCCTAAAAAAGGCAGTTGGAAACGTAGCGAGGGCGCCTAAGATGTTGAAGATGGAAGATTTTTTCGTTAAATTTTGGCGACGCCGTAGTTACCCCTACGGTGAGCCAAAATTTAGCGAAATAATCTTGCAGATTCAGGATATTAGGCGTCCGCAGTAGATTCCAACTGCTTTTTTTAGGATAATAGTAGGTGCCCAGTAGTGAATATCAGTAGGCCATTAACAATTAGTAAGATATGCCGCTAAAAATGCCCTTGGGGGATATTGACTTAACACCGCTTAGCGTTAGGCTTGAGTCAGTCATAAATATTATTTTTAATACATTTTGTGAGGGATAGCAATGCAAGTGTCAGTGACAGCGACCACGGGTCTAGAACGGCGGATGACTGTTCAGGTGCCCACCGAGCTAATCGAAAAAGAGATTAACACCCGTCTACAGTCCCTCGCTCGTCGTGTAAAGGTCGATGGTTTTCGCCCAGGTAAAGTTCCTCTGACTCTCGTGCAAAAGCGTTTCGGCTCGCAAGTGCGTGGCGAAGTGATGACTGATCTGGTCGAAAAAAGCTTTCGCGACGCGGTTAGTCAGGAAAAGCTGCGCCCTGCCGGTGCGCCACAAATTGTTTCCAGCGCGCAAGAGCCAGGAAGTCACCTTGAATATACGGCGGTGTTTGAAATTTACCCGGAGTTTGAGGTGAATGTGCCGGAAGGTGAGCCCATTGATAAGGTGGTTGCACAAGTCGCCGAGGAAGACATTGGCAAAATGATTGAAAAATTGCGCGCCCAACGCGCCGAATGGAGCATAGTTGATCGTCCATCCGTAGACGGTGACCGAGTCATCGTTGATTTTGCTGGCAGCATTGACGGCCAGCCATTTGAAGGCGGGGAGGCGCGTCAATTTCCTATCGCTTTAGGCTCAAAACGCATGATGCCTGGTTTCGAAGAACAATTAGTTGGCGCCAAGCCGGGTGATCAGCGCAGCTTTGATTTGGCCTTTCCCGACGATTATCATGTTCAAAAACTTGCCAGCAAAGCCGTGCATTTTGAGGTAACAGTGGATTCTGTGGCGGAATCTCGCTTGCCCGATCTCGATGAGAAATTTGCACGAAGCTTTGACGTAGCAGACGGTACCATCGGCAGTTTGCGCAATGAAATACGCAGCAATTTAACGCGCGAAATTGATCAAACTGTCAAACAGCAGGTTAAAATCAAGGCGTTGGATGCCTTGCTAAAGGCAAACCCCATCGACGTGCCTAATGCCTTAATTAACGATGAAGTGCAGCAGCAAATGCAGCAAGCGCGGGAGCATCTGAAAACTCGCGGAATGCCAGAACAAGATATCCAATTGGATCCCGCGCATTTTAGTGCTGGCGCCACGCGCCGGGTGGCCTTGGGTTTAATCTTGGCAGAAATTATTCGTAAGAATAAATTCAAAGCGGCTCCTGATCAAGTACGCGCTCACGTAGAATCAATTGCTGTCACCTACGATGATCCCAATGAAGTAATCCAATGGTATTACGGAAATCGTGAGCGTCTGTCGGGCATCGAGGCGCTGGTGCTGGAAAATCAAGCTGTCGATTGGTTTTTGCAAAAAGCGGTAGTGATAGAG
>JANPPH010000003.1:0-5684 GCA_031428395.1 Gammaproteobacteria bacterium | reverse complement strand
CGCGAGAAAATTTCGACTAAGAAACTGAATTACAGATGGTAGACATTCGGGTTGAATTCGACGCAGGCAGTTATCGCGACGGTACTAAGAAAGGCTTGGCACTCCTCACAAACAGATATTTGGGCGAAGGCGCTGGCACCCTTACCGCCGACGACATTGCGGAGCGCTTTGAAAATCTAGGCGCGCGCTTTGGAACGAGCGCTTACCGTGACATGTCCGTGATCAGCCTTCGTAGCCTGACCGACAAAAATTTAGCGGATCCGGCGATTAAAATGCTGCAAATGGTGCTAACGGAGCCCAGCTTCCCGCAAGACAGTTTCGAGCGTGAACGCCGCCGCACCTTAATCGGCATTCAATCACAAAAAGAATCGCCCGAAGCGATTGCAGACAAAGCCTTTTTTAGTGCCGTTTTCGGTCAACACCCCTATGCCTCACCCGCCTTAGGCACAGAAGAAACCGTCAAAGCACTCACCCTCGATGACATCAAACAGCATTACCAACACTATTATGTGGCCCGCAATGCCACGGTTGCCATCGTTGGCGCCTTAGATCGCTCACAAGCGGAGGCGCTCGCCAATACCTTAGTTGGCGAACTGCCGAGCGGCGCAGCCGCCCCTACGTTACCGTCTGTGTCAGAACTAGCCACTGCCCAAACCATACAGATCAACCATCCTTCGGTGCAAACGCATGTGTTGGTCGGACAACCTGGCATGCGCCGCGGCGATCTTGATTACTTTCAGTTGTTTGTAGGTAACCACATCCTGGGTGGTAGCGGCTTAGTCTCGCGCCTAAGCGATGAAATCCGTGAAAAACGTGGCTTGTCGTATTCCGTGTCTAGCGACTTTTCACCCATGCACGTAAAAGGCCCCTACACGATCGGCTTGCAAACACGTAACGATCAAGCAAACGAAGCCCTAAGCGTCTCGATGGATGTGCTGAGTAAGTTTATTAAAAACGGCCCCACCGAACAAGAACTTGACAGTGCAAAGCAGAATATTACCGGCAGTTTTCCATTACGCATCGCTAGCAATAATAATATCGTGGACTACCTTTCCATGATTGGTTTTTATCTCCTTCCATTAAATTATTTGGATACCTTCACTACCAAGGTGTCAAGCGTGACGGTAAGACAAATCCAGAATGCGTTTGAGCGCCGCATCCACCCGAACAAGATGGTGACTGTCATCGTCGGCGGCCCACCCGCTACGGCCCCTAAACGATAGGGTACCTCTATAAATTCGATCAAGCTGCGCTGGCAAGGCCCCCTTTTATGATGGGCGGCCGAAAAAGCGGCCGCTCCTGCGCATCCTGCGCCCACGGCATTTGTGCATCCATGCACAGCACAGTTTACACGAAGTAAATGAGCATTTTGAGGACGCCCAAATATATGAGGGCAACGCCGCCAGTGCGGCTTTAGCGAATTTATAGAGGTGCCCGATAGCATTGAAACGCGTTCCAACGAGCCACACGCGCATTATCGGCGGCGTGTGGCGCAGCCGCCGCCTGGCCTTCGCCGCTGTGGACGGCGTCCGCCCCACACCTGACCGGGTGCGCGAGACAGTCTTCAACTGGCTGCGTGAATATACCGAAGGCGCCCGTTGTCTTGATCTCTTCGCGGGCAGCGGCGCCTTTGGTTTTGAAGCCTTGTCGCGTGGCGCAGCGCATGTGGTTATGGTGGATTGCGACACGCGCGTGATCCGACAGCTTCAAGACAACGCAATGCTATTAGGTGCAACTCAAGCCATTACTATTGCCAGCAGAGCAATAGATTATCTGCAACGCCAACCCGAACACTTCGATATTGTGTTCTTAGACCCACCGTATCAAAGTGTTACGCTAGAGCAATGTTGCACGCAACTGGAACAACGCGGCTGGCTTTCCCCACTCGCTTACATTTACATCGAAACCCACAGCGCCGCCGAGTTACCGACACTACCCCCAAATTGGCAACTTCTGCGAAGTAAGAAGGCCGGGCAAGTAGGCTACCATTTACTAGAGCGCACAGCGACAGCGTGATAGAGTGAAGGCAAGCAACCAGGCAAACGGCTATGATCACTACTGCAATCTACCCCGGCACCTTCGACCCGATCACCAACGGCCATAGCGATCTCATTCACCGCGCAACAAAACTCTTTGACCACGTTGTCATCGGGGTTGCAGCAACTACAAGCAAGACCCCGCGCTTTAGTTTAGAGGAGCGCGTCGAACTGGCACGCAACGTACTTAGCGACTTACCCAGCGTGACAGTCATCAGCTTTAGTTGCCTGCTGGTCGACTTCGCCCAACAACATAGCGCACAAGTCATTCTGCGTGGCTTACGCGCCGTCTCCGACTTTGAATACGAGTTTCAGCTTGCTGGGATGAACCGCAAACTGGCACCGGGCATTGAAACATTGTTCCTAATGCCTGCCGAACAATACACCTATATTTCCTCAAGTTTAGTGCGTGAAATTGCCGCATTAGGTGGGAATGTATCTGAATTCGTGCATCAAAGTGTCCGTGCGGCGCTTGCGCAAAAAAAGTAGTATTATATAAAGTTGTTCGCGAAGTAGGTTTAAGGTTATGGCGCTACTCATTACCGACGAATGCATCAACTGCGACGTCTGCGAACCCGAATGCCCCAACGGCGCTATTTTCCAAGGCCAAGACATTTACGTCATTGACCCTAAGCTATGCACTGAATGCGTTGGGCATTACGATAAGCCTCAGTGTGTGCAGGTATGCCCTGTGGATTGCATACCTAAAGACCCCAATCTCGTTGAAGACCATGACACGCTCCACGCCAAATATCTGCGTATCATCGCCGCCGTCAAAAAATAAACTGACCGCATCGTGCGCCTAATATACCTCTTCACTATCTTAATGTTCGCCGGGCTTCAACCGGCGCAAGGCACAACGCCCACTGCACCTGCTGGCATTGCTTCCGCGCATCCGCTCGCCACGGAAGCAGGCATGGAAATCCTTGCAGCAGGCGGCAATGCCTTCGACGCCGCCGTCGCAGTGACGGCGGCATTGGCTGTTGTTGAGCCAACAGGGTCAGGCTTAGGGGGCGGTGGATTTTGGCTGTTGCACCAAGCCGACAAAAACCGGGATATCATGCTAGATGGGCGAGAAGCTGCGCCTTTGGCAGCAAAAGCAAACATGTTCCTTGATGCCAAAGGTAATGTGATCCCCGGCCTCTCCATCGATGGCCCACTTGCGGCCGCGATTCCTGGCATTCCTGCCGCCATTGCCCACCTCGCTACCCACTACGGACGCCTACCCCTTTCCGCAAGCCTGGCGCCAGCGATTCGTTATGCAAAAAAAGGCTTCCCGGTTAACGAACATTATCGTCTCTTGGCCGGGTTTCGACTCGATGCATTAAGAAGCTCACCCGCTGCGCGAGATATTTTCTTGCAACAAAACGAGATACCCGACGTGGGTTTTATCATCAAACAAGCGGATTTAGCTAAGACCTTAGAGAACATCGCCCGCAATGGAGCAGCCGGATTTTATGCAGGTGAGACCGCAGACCGATTAATTAACGGGGTACGCGAGTCAAAGGGAATTTGGACAAAAGAGGATTTCAAAGCGTATCACGTCGTCGAACGAACTCCGATCGTTGGCGAATTTCGCGGCCTTCGCATCACCTCCGCAGCACCCCCTTCAGCTGGCGGCATCGCCCTGGTCACCGCGTTAAACATCCTGTCCGGTTATGATTTGGACAAAGCAACCCCAGCATTGCGGACGCACCTCGTTGTAGAAGCCATGCGTCGCGCTTACCGAGATCGCGCTGTTTACCTTGGCGACCCTGATTTTGTAGATATCCCCGTCCAACGCCTCATTCATCCCCTCTATGCAGACGGACTGCGTGCCTCACTTCGTCCTGACCGCGCCACCCCAAGCGATATGCTTCCCGGTTCGCCAGCGGCACCTGCAGGCTCGGATACTACTCACTTCTCTATTATTGACGGCTCCGGCAATCGTGTCGCGGCCACTTTATCCATTAATGCGCCGTTCGGCTCAGGTTTTGTCCCACCTGGCACAGGGGTCCTCTTGAACGATGAAATGGATGACTTTTCCGCCAAACCCAACACACCCAACTTCTATGGCTTGGTGGGTCAAGAAGCAAACGCCATTGCCCCCGGCAAACGCCCGCTCTCCAGCATGACGCCCACGTTTCTCGAGAATGACGAACGCATTGCCGTACTTGGCACCCCCGGTGGCAGCCGCATTATCTCAATGGTATTGCTTGCCGCCTTAGATTTCGCTAGCGGCGCAGACGCCACCCACATTGTTTCGCAAAAGCGCTTTCATCACCAATTCTTACCCGATGCCCTAGAACACGAGCCGGGCGCCCTCGACGATCAGACCCGTAATACGCTTCAAACATTAGGACATACCCTCAAAGAGTCCCGACGTCTGTACGGCAATATGCAACTGCTCATTTGGAATAAAAAAACCCAGACGTTGAGCGGCGCTAGCGACCCCCGCAGCAACGGCAAAATTGACCTAAACATCCATCCGACTAGTCCGTCTCTGCCGTAAAAATATATATAGCCAAATTTGGTATTCCCCTCCGTCAACTCCCAGGCCAAAATTATTTCTTCTTAGCGCCTTTCTTTTTCGTGCGACTACGACTATGAATTCAGCCCGATTGTTTGGTACTATTAGCTACCTCAATATGCAACTTGCCCCGCAAACTCCATATATTTGGGTTTTCCTATATTGTAGAATTGCGTTATTTAATGCAATTTAAGAGAGCGGCTAACCAGCGAGTCTATATTCCTTCAAAGAAGAAGACATGAATTCAAGATTATTTTCAGCGATATTGCCTTGAATTTGTGTAAGTTGCATAAAAAATACGCATTCACCGAAACTCGACACCGGATGCAAGCTAGCCACTTGGATGGATAACCAATGAAAAAAATGGGCTCCCCCGACCAGCCAAACTTCTCTGCTCCGGCACCCAAATCTAGCAATGGGGCAAAAAAAGCAGGCACGTCAACGTCGCAAGTGCTACACATTTGCTATGTCGACAATAACCAAGTTTCCAGCCAATCAATTTACGCCTCTTTAGTTAAAAAAGGCCATGAAGTTGACCACTTCGCCTCCATAGAGAAAGCGTATGAAACACTGCTTGAGATAGATTACGACCTAGTCCTAATCAGCCAAACGACGACAGCGGGCGATTTTGATTGCAAAGCCTTAACACACTTGCTGCGCAATGCGGAGGAGCCGACCAAACGTGCACTTCCCGTCGTTGCCATCGCTGTCAATGCACACGCCGCCAACCTACGCAGCTTACGCGAGGCTGGCATTGATGAAATTGCCGTCAAACCCTTCCAGAAAGATTTAAGTGAGTTACTGCTAAACGTTTTCGCGTATTGCCATGCGATGCCCTTTATGCAACCGGTACCCCAGATCATGAAAGTTTGCTTTTTAGAAGACAGTTATTCACTAAGCCGAACCATCTGCGAACTCTTAGACGATAACGGTCATGAAGTTGATCATTTTTCAGGCAACGAAGAAGCCCTGGATGCGGTCCTAGAAAAAAACTACGATTTGCTGCTCGCAAGCCAAAACGACGTGCAAGGCGGCTTTGACTGCGCTGGATTATTGCGTATGATTCGCGCCTCAAACGATGCGCAAAAACGCCGCCTACCGATCGTGGTTCTGACGTCCAATCACCAACCTGAAAATCT
>JANPPH010000002.1:0-3372 GCA_031428395.1 Gammaproteobacteria bacterium | reverse complement strand
CATTCATTGTGTAACGGCCACGCCTCTGGTTTCTTTACTTGTCCCGAGGCAAGCCTAAGATTTCCCTGATAAAAATGCTGAAGTTGCGAGGTTTTCCAAAATGTTACCAGCCGTTTTGATTTTTGATGTAGATGGCACGCTCGCCGACACCGAGCGCGATGGCCATCGCCCGGCCTTTAACGCGGCGTTTGATGAGGCGGGCTTAGATTGGAGTTGGTCGGAGGACTTGTATGGTGAATTGCTCGCGATTACCGGCGGCAAAGAGCGTATGCATTTTTATTTGGATAAGTATCGGCCAGATTTCGTCCAGCCTCCCGATATCAAAACAGTCATTGCTAAATTACACGCGGCAAAAACACGTTATTTCACTGAAATTCTGGCTCAGGGGGAAATCCCATTGCGCCCCGGTGTGAGGCGTTTAATCGATGAGGCCAAGGCAGCAGGGGTGCGTCTCGCCATCGCCACCACCACAACGCCGGTCAATGTCGAAGCGCTGCTGTTGCATTCGGTGGGTCCGCAGGCTGCGGCGTGGTTTGAAGTCATTGCCGCAGGGGATGATGCGCAAGCCAAAAAGCCTGACCCAGAAATTTACCGTGTCGTGCTGGAGCGCTTAGGGGTCAGTCCAAACGAATGCCTAGCCATTGAAGATTCTGCCAATGGTGTGAAATCGGCGCGCGGGGCGGGTATTAGGACGCTTGTCACGATCAACGATTATACTCGTAATGACGATTTGAGCGGCGCCGCCTTGGTGGTAAGTGGCCTGGGCGAGCCTGGTGAGCCCTTCACTTGGATCGCAGGTGCCAACGTGGGTGACGCAACCCACGTTGATCTGGCCTTGTTGAGGCGCTTAATGGCCTGAAAAATTAGTTACGCTTTTATCCCAGATTTTCCATTAGCACTCTACTGCGGTCGCACAACGCACTGAATCTGCGCGAGAAAAGAAGAAAAACAGTTTGTCACCGTAGAGTGACTACGCCTCCGACTGTTTTTCGTCTTTTCTCGCCCATCTTCAGCACCTTGCGCACCCTCGCTACGAGCCTAATGGAAAATCTGGGTTTATTGGGGGCAGGCTGCGTTTCGCTAAGAGTGCAGATCCAAAAGCCGCTTCTACGTGCGCGGCGGGTAAAAGAGGAATACCTAGAAGGCGTGCCCGCATGCGGCGCCACGGTTCGTTGGCGGCACCTCCGCCTATGCTGCGGACGCTCGAGGGTGCGGGCGCCCCAAGATGTGTTAGCAGCACGTAACCCCGTTGTTCAATGCGCGCTAGAGCTTCTAGAATTCCCTGGAAAAATTTCGCATCGTCGGCGGGTCGCGGGGTGAGTCTAGGGCTGAGCGTCGGATCGGCAACGGGAAAGCGTTCGCCGGGGCCGGGCAGGGGGTAATAGTCCAGGTCAGTGGGTTTGTCAGGGTCTAGGCGTTTGGTGAGCTGGGCGATTTGTTCTGGGCTAAAGTGTTGCCTCAATGTCGTGCCGCCGCAGTTGGAACCGCCGCCTGTAAGCCAGAGGGCGCCTAACGGTTGACTGTAAACGCCGTATTCCGGGGCAAAAATAGGTTTTTCGCTGATGATTTTTAACACTAAGGTGGAGCCGAGCGACGTGACCGCCTCGCCCGGTTTGACGGCGCCTGTGGCTAAAAAACCTGCGGTGCTATCGGTTGTGCCGAGGACGATCCGAGTCTGCGTGCTTAGATGAAGATCAAGCGCTACGTGTGGGCGGATAACACCCAAATCGGTGCCGGGCGGCATTACCGTAGGCAGCAGTTCCATGCGTGTTCCCAGACGCTCCATCCAGGCTGGCCATTGCTTAGAAATAGGATCAAATCCAAGCTTTAAGCAATTGTTTTCATCACTAAAACCGTATCGTCCCATGAGCTGTCCGGCTATCCAATCCGCCTGATGTAACACAAAGCTCGCAGGCTCGCCGCCGGTTTTGCTCTGAAGCTGCAAGAGTTTTGCTAAGCCGGAGGAAGCCCCATGGGCGGCGCAGGTGCGCGGTGCAATAGCGGCGATTGCCTGACCCTGAACGGTTGCCGAGGCATCGTTGTACATCAATGCCGGGCCCAGCGGGACGCCGTGAATATCGGCGAGGAGTAAGGTGCTGGAGGTGCCATCCACAGCGATACGGGCGATGTAAAAGTCGCCTGGCAGCGAGTCCGCTAATTCCCTGATCACGTGGCGTGCTGTGTGCCACCAGATATGCGGATCTTGCTCAACGTGGGCGCCTTGCCTTATTGGTTCGGGCAAGGCCTTGGCGGTTTGTCCGACAATGCGTTCCTGCTCATCAATGGCGATGGCGCGTATGCCGGAAGTGCCTACATCAAGCCCAAGGAAGAGTGGTTCCACTGAATCTAGGGGAGTTGAACAGGCGTGGCCGGGATCCATCCGGGTTGACGATACTCGGCCACGACAACCGTGGAGATGCCGCCGCGGATGTTAAAATCGGCACTCACGCGCATAAAACGCGGTTGGCAAGCGCTGACCAGATCCGTCAACATGCGATTGGTTACCGCTTCATGAAAAGCACCGGTGTCACGAAACGACCAAATATAGAGTTTCAGCGATTTCAGCTCGATGCAGGCTAGGTCGGGCACATATTCGAGTAAAATTGTCGCGAAGTCCGGCTGCCCCGTTTTTGGACACAAACAGGTGAATTCAGGAATTCTGCTTCTTATCGTATAATCGCGTTCCGGGGTGGGGCTGGGGAATGTTTCCAGTTCCTGGTTTGGCCTCGTGGGCATACATCACCTGCTCGTTTACGTTTGTGAAACCAAAGCATATATTGTACCGTTTCCCGCCAACTCTACCAATCGGGAGAACTCGCCGCCGATGCGTTTAAGCAAGATTAAGTTATCTGGATTCAAATCGTTTGTAGATCCTACGACTATCGACTTCCCCAATAACTTAACCGGCATTGTCGGCCCCAACGGCTGCGGCAAATCCAACGTCATTGATGCTGTGCGTTGGGTCATGGGGGAGAGTTCAGCGAAGAACTTGCGCGGTGATTCAATGGCGGACGTTATTTTTAACGGCTCGACTTCACGCAAGCCCGTGGGCCAAGCGAACATTGAATTGGTCTTTGACAATAGCGATGCCACCTTGGGCGGGCAGTATGCGCAATACAACGAGATATCCATTAAACGTGTGGTATCGCGTGATGGGCAATCCGTCTATTTCCTAAATGGCGCGCGTTGCCGTCGCCGCGACATCACCGACATTTTTTTGGGTACAGGTCTTGGCCCTCGTAGTTACGCGATTATTGAGCAAGGCACAATATCACGCTTGATTGAGGCTAAACCCGAAGATTTGCGGGTTTTCATCGAAGAAGCCGCCGGCATATCGAAATACAAAGAGCGCCGTCGCGAAACTGAAAATCG
>JANPPH010000001.1:0-3395 GCA_031428395.1 Gammaproteobacteria bacterium | reverse complement strand
CGTCGACAGTGCGGTCGGAGTCGAATCGAGTGGTGGTGTTGAATAGCACAAATTTGCAGGTAATCAACACGATTCAACTAGGTCAGTTCCAATGGGCAAAAGCCTTGGCGATCTCTGCAGACGGTAAAAAACTGTATGTGGCAAATGACGTATCCCAAGACATTGCCATCATTGATACGGAGGCTATGCAGGTCGAGTCGACAACCCATGCACAAGCGCAGGTGAGAGACATAACAATCGGCCCCGACGCGTACTCAGTGCCGTCTTTATCGCTTACAAAACTCGATTATCCCCAGCAAGCGGTGGGGACAATGTCCGATATCCAGACAGTGCGATTGATTAACACCGGCAAGAAGGTTCTCAATTTTTCAAGCATTACCCCGGTCGGGGATGATTTTAGCGTTAACCATGATTGCGGCACCGTCCTCGCCGGTAAAGCATTTTGTTTTCTGAATGTGACATTTAAACCGACCACCGCAGGTCCACGCACGGGCAGCGTTGATATAAGTTATATCGGCGCGCAGGGTGTTCAGTCCTTGGCGCTGGAAGGGACTGGAGGTGATGGCTCCGCCTCGCCCGCGCCCAGTGATCCGCAGCCCTCTTCGTCTGGCAAGGGTGGCGGCGGTGCCCTGTCAGCCTTCGCTTTGTTTAGCTTGCTAGCGTTAACTGGGCTTTTTCGGCGTATTCGAAAGTAACGAGCATCCGCGTCTGCCTATTGGTGCGCGAACGCCTGATGAACTTCGCGGCCCGATGACGCGTCGCAGACGGTCTAAAGACTCTCCACTCCAAGGTGTTCTTAACTTCGCCACGGATGTTATTCGCGGCGATACAAAACCTGCACGTTGCCATCATCCGTAGTTAAGCGGAAGCAAAAGTCTTTAATCTACGTTACACTTGCCGCTCTGCTGCACATACCTGCTTTCTGATTTATCGACTAAGATTAACTTTGATAACGCGATCGATGTGCCTTATGCGTATTTTTGCAAAAAAGCTTCTCACTTTCAGCCTCGCTGCCGCTGTAGCCCCTGCTTGGGCGGAGACAGTACCGTTGCCACCCGATGACGTCAGCGTTATCGGAGAAATGCGTTCTGTGCGGGCGCGTCAAGAAGATACGCTTTCGGATATCGCGCGCCGTTACGGCTTAGGTTACCAAGAAGCGGTATTGGCGAATCCTGGCATTGATCCGTGGGTGCCCGGCGAGGGCACTAAGATAGTGTTGCCGATGCAGCACATCCTGCCCGATGCGCCTAGGGAAGGTGTTGTGATTAATATCCCTGAAATGCGATTGTACTATTACCCGCCAGCGAAAAAAGGCATGCCGCGTCAAGTTATCACCTTGGCGGTGAGTATCGGACGCATGGATTGGAAAACGCCTTTGGGTGTTACGCGAGTGATTCAAAAAACAGCCAATCCGGCCTGGTATCCGCCGGCATCGGTGCGAATCGAGCATGCCGAACGCGGTGATATTTTGCCTAAGGTTGTGCCGCCTGGCCCAGATAATCCGCTCGGAAAATTCGCTATGCGGTTGGATATTCCCGGCTATTTAATTCACAGTACCAACAACCCCTACGGTATAGGCATGCGCGTGACGCATGGTTGCATTCGTTTATATCCGGAAGATATTCAGGCGTTTTTTGATAGCGTACCCGTCGGTACCCCTGTGCGGCTTGTTAATCAGCCCTTTAAAGCGGGGCGGCGCGATGGTGAGTTGTATTTTGAGGCGCATCCGCCACTTGATGAAGACCAAGCTACCTATAAAAACTTTCGCACACATGCGGCAAAAGCAGTAATCGCTGCTAGTTCGCGGGGTGATGCAGGTATTGATTGGAAGCGCGTAGAGCAAGCTGCGAGCGCGAAGCAAGGGATGCCGACGATGGTGAGTCTGGAGTTAGCTAAGCCGCCAGCAGAGGCATCGGCAGAAATAATAAAGCGGGTCAGTGTACAACTCGGCGAATAACTCTTTAAGCGCCGCTACTTTATATCTAACTAGAAAATCTCTTCGGCATTGGTGGTAAAGCGCAGAGCGGCGTGTGCAATACAACGCAAGCTTCACGTCGCACTACACACGCCGCCTACAGTTTTACTACTTATGCATTGCTTTCTTGAACATGCGATTGATTTTTTCGTTTAGCTCATCGATTGCAGTGCGGTTCTTTTCGCTTGCATCCAACGCATCACGTGCTTGTTGCGAGGCTTGGTCAGCAGAAGTTTTAGCCGAGTCTGCAGTGCTTTGGGCTTTGTTAGCAGCGCTCATTGCATTGTCAGCGGTGGTCTTCGCTTGATCGGCCGTACGTTGCGCATTGGTGGTGTTGTCGCGCATTTCAGTCATTGTTTTTTCCATCTTGGTGCTGGCGCAACCGCCTGCTAATAAGGCACCGAGAATGACTACGGAATATTTTGCAAAGTTCATGGTGATTTTTTTGTCCACTGTTAGGTTCCCTATTGAAATATTCAAATAACCGCATTGCATCTTTGTTTTGATGCTTGCTAGTTAGCTCGCATCGTATACTGGATGTAAATCCATCGTAGGATAGTCAGTGCTACGACCTTTCACGATGGCGTACGATACCTTGTTAGAGAAAGTTTTCCAAGCGTGGCAAATTACCGACAGTGGGAAATGCCTATCAAATTAACGCCGTAGGCGAGGTTTGAGGCCGATGGGAGCTTAACGAATGACGACTTTGGTTCCGACGTGTATCCATTTTGCCAGTTTTTCGATCTGTTGATTGCTAAGGGCAATGCAGCCATCGGTCCAATTTACGCGCTGATGGATCATGGAACTGCCATTGCCAATGCCGTGGATACCGATATAACCGCCGAGCGGCGTGTTTTGCGGCGGCGGGACGCGTTGGAAAGCGGCGTATTCTATTTCGGCATAGGTCTCTGACGTGATCAAGCCTTCAGATAGTGCATCACTTGCGTATTCGCGAGTGGGAAAATTTAAGCCAAAAAACAGCCTAAAGCGGCTATTTGGATTGACCCAAGCAATGCGAAATTCGCCCAGAGGTGTTTTTTGATCGCCTTGGCGTCGGTTTTTCGCCACACCACCACGGCCAATAGCAATGTCGCTAAAGGTGGCCCGCGCTTTGCGGTCTTGCATAACGGATAATTCGTGGCTCGTGGTGTCAACCAGCAGCCAAACGGGTTCGGCGCGGGCCAGCAACGGCAGCGTGCACAGAAATAATACCGTTAGGTATTGGAGCATGATCACCTGCGCGTTCTTCGGAAGTAACGGCATAGTTGGTTATTCTAAGTTGTTGCAGACTAACAGTTACACTATATGCGTGTTTATGTGCTTCGTACAGGTTATCGAACCCGCCCAGTATGTCTTGAGGCCTTTAAATAGGCTTAATGACCTTAATGAGGCGTGATCGAGATCCTGGAGGCTCCCTTTA